>JALTRC010000035.1 GCA_026998145.1 Gammaproteobacteria bacterium | reverse complement strand
CCATGTATCCGGCCGTCAATCTATATACATTGTTAGGCGGCCCCCTGTTTATTGCCCTGTGCATTTTACTTTCCGGCATCTTTCCGGTGATGCGTATTTACCGTATGCAGGCCGTGCCGGCCATGAGATCAATATAATGAACCGGCTTGGTTTATTTATGGCCCTGGCCTGGCGTAATTTATGGCGCAACTACAGGCGTACCCTGATTACTTTTGCCAGCATTACGGTTGGCGTCTGGTCGATGATTAGTCTGGCTGCTTTTATGGATGCCTGGGCCATGAGCACCTTTAACGCATCCATAAAAACCCTCACCGGCCACGGGCAGATTCACAGTAAAAAATATCTTGACGACCCCTCTGTTGAACATCGTTTTTTAGTCTCAGCAGCCTTAAAAAAACACCTGAACAATAGAGATGTAAGCGCCTGGGCCAGCCGCGTTCGCGTACCGGCCATTGTGCAGTCCGAAAGAGAAACCGCGCCCATTACCCTGCTGGGTATAGAAGCTGAAAAAGAAAAAGGCCTGTCTTTTATTGCCGACAGTATTCACGAAGGCCGTTACCTGAAGAACAATAATGAGCCGGGTATATTACTGGGAAATAAACTGGCTGAGCGACTGCATACTCGTCTGCATAAACGGGTGGTCATTCTCACTCAGGCTGCCGATGGCAGTATTGCAGAACGGGGCTTTCGTGTAATCGGCATCTTCCGCACCGAACAACAACAAACCGAAACCCAGTTTGTATTTATTAGCATCGGCCAGGCACAGAGCCTGCTGCAAATACAGCAGGATATTTCAGAAATTGCCTTTACCCTGCACTTGCTCGATAAACTGCCCGCCTTTATCCATCAACTTAAAAAAACATTTACACAGCTGGATATAAAATCCTGGGATGAGCTGGAGCCGTTTACTAAAGCCATCTTAGATATGTCCACCGGCACCATCGCACTGTGGACAGTGATTATGTTTATTCTGATTGCTTTTGGCTTGTTAAACACTTTACTAATGGCGGTATTTGAGCGCAGCCGTGAATTTGGATTATTTCAGGCGCTGGGCATGCAACCCAAATATATTCTGTTACAGGTTTTACTGGAGTCCTTATTATTAATCGGCCTGGGAGTTATTGCCGGTGTTATCAGCGGCATTCTTACCATTATGTATTTTCATCAGGGTCTGGATTTAGGCATACTGGCAGAAGGCGCCGCATTGTTTGGCGCGGGCCGTATTATGTATCCACAACTAAACCCTTTTCAGATTACGTCTATCGCGCTTTTCGTGTGGCTGATGGGCATTATCAGCAGCCTTTATCCTGCCTGGTTAGCCGCCCGGGAAGTCCCTGTTGCCACCATTAACAAATCTTACTAGGAACGCAAATGCAGGACATAGTTACATGCCAGTCGGTCAGTAAAGTATATGGGGAAGGAGAGCTTCAGGTTCGCGCAGTGAATAATTTAAGCCTGAATATTCATCGCGGCGAGTTTATCAGTTTGTCCGGCCCATCCGGTTCCGGCAAAACCACCTTACTGAATATGATTGGCGGGCTGGACAGTTTAAGCGCCGGTGAGATTATTGTCGATGGCCGCAAAATCAGCCAGATGAAAAAATCCGAGCTGGCAGAAATGCGCCTGCATCATATCGGTTTTGTATTCCAGTCCTATAATTTAATTCCGGTTTTAAGTGCCTATGAAAATATCGAATTTATTATGCAGTTGCAGGGTATAGATGCGGATGAGCGACGCCAGCGAGCCGATGCCATTTTAAAGGAAGTGGGGCTGGCCGGCATGGGTGAACGCCGCCCGGCACAATTATCCGGCGGTCAGCAACAGCGGGTTGCGGTTGCCCGCGCCA
>JALTRC010000034.1 GCA_026998145.1 Gammaproteobacteria bacterium | reverse complement strand
GCAATAAATGCGACCACGACTGCCAGTATAAGCGTTGTTTTAAGTTTGGATTTCATATCTGAGCTGACCGTCATATCCAGCGATGCCAGCTCATAAAGATCGGAACTCTTTCCCAGCACATGGGCATTGCGTAACTCTAAAATACGCTGGTAGGCATTAATAAGCGCCTCCAGCTCTTTATTGATATGGCTTATTTTCTCACCATAGGTTGCCTCGGCGTCAGTGGCACCCGGCTTATTCGTATTAAGAATCGATAAAGCTCTTTTCAGTTTTTCCTGTTTGGTATTAAGCTCCTGTAGTTCCATGGAAAGCGCAATCTGTTTATTGAGCAACGCCTGACGGTACTCAGTTTCTTTTTTCTCTTCAACCATGCCCACAATACTGGAGAGAAAGCCATCCCCATATTGCACCATTCCGCTTGATGCCGTTGTTGCTGCGGCATTATTAGCCGTATCTTTACCATGCATTTCATAAGCTAGCATGGCCTCTTTATACACCCGAATTTTCTGCTTTAACTCAGCACTTTGATCCTGTATTAATTCTATTTCATTTAATAAATACAGCCGCGCCTGTTCTCTGTTTTTAACCAGCCCCAGATTAGCAATAACAGAATAAACCGGCACCAGGTCAAACTGCTTCAGGCTTTGCAGGCGGGATAATAAATCGGAAACCACCAGCCCGGTTTGCGGATCGCGCACAAAGCCGCCCATGCTATCCTTTTGCAACACCTCCAGAATTTTCTGAAAACGATTGGCTGAATCCAGCATATACTGAGCCGCCTGTAAATATTCATACTGCTCAATCAACTCTGGCTGATAAAACTGCTTACCGGGAACCTTCAGATCCAGCACCCCCAGGTCACGAATCGACACCTGCGACCAGACTCGTGGAATGTCATTTAACACCTTGGCAATAATCACCGGCGATAAGCCCAGATGCTGATTATCCACATAGCTGATCTGGGCAAAGCCGGTCTGTGCGGCTTTCATTTCGTTCTCATACTGTTTTTCCAGCGCCTCTATATCGGTTCGGGAAAGTTTTTTATTGGCTAATAATTTCTCATATTTCTTCTGAATAAATCGCCCATTTGCCGCATAGGGAGCAACCGTAAAAGCTGAAGAAAAACTTGCAAAATCAATCCCCTGGGATTGTATATCATTAATGTCATACACCTGTTTGAGTACCACACTGGTAATCAGGTCATTATTGGAAAAGCGCTGCCCTGCCGGATACCTTGCCTGCGCCGAGGAGGGAAAGTTAAACCGCACGCTAATCCCATAATGCTTAACCGGTGGCTTAATAAGATAAACCAAGGCACTGATGCCCAGCACCAGCAACACCGAAATCAGAACAAAAGAGGCAATAAAACGCCGGCGCCGCCAGATTTTGGAAAACAGCTCATTCAGATCGATTTCATCTTCTTCTATGAAAGTTGCTGGATTGTCTTTATAGAGATTGGCGGAAATTGCTGCATTAGACATTTTTATACTCACCCTGTATTTATTTTGCGGAAGCACAACAGGTACTCCCTTAATGCCGCCAGGGAGTTTTCGTATGACGCATCGTTCCCTGACATTCGATTGATTATGCCCGCAGTATCGACACTGCATCTTTCAAAGCACATGTCGATTGTACGGTTATCATCCCCAGACGTCTACCAGCCAGGTTAACAGTCTGAATAATAAAGTTTTTTGCTATATAGCTTCTTTATGGCCGGATTCAGGTATAATATCGCGCCCCGTGCATTTGAACCGGATATTTTATGACTAGCAACGCCACATCATCCCTGCAAACCAACGACAAGGCCCTTCGCTCCCGGGTGAAATTATTAGGTAGCCTGCTGGGTAA
>JALTRC010000033.1 GCA_026998145.1 Gammaproteobacteria bacterium | reverse complement strand
CGCAATACGGAAAACAGATGTTCCTGAATACCGCGAATCATTTGATTGTCTACAAAAGCACGTGGCGGTGCGTTCTGAATTTCCAGTTTGATGCCCCGCTCTTCGGCAATCACCTGAATCTGGAAATCCTTATGCTGATCCAGCACTTCTTTGGCATTATCTATGTCACTGCCCACATTGAGTACTGCCAGTGAACAACGACGATAGATGTCGTAGCAGCTATCCCGTGAATTGGCATCGATGAGATTATTGACTTCCTGCTGTGATAAAACGGCCATGCGGCCGCGTGGTGTAATTCTACAGATTTTATTTTCGTGATTCATTGTTCAGAGCTACTCTAGTCTTATGTTTATAATATTTGTAGTATCATCGATATGTATGTCAGTAAAATTATAGAGTGCTTTCAACAGACTTGCTGATAGTGATAACAGGAGAGCCGGTATGAGTGACGATATGTATGAAGTGGCCTTTAGTGGTGAGATAGCTGAAGGTGCGGATATTGAGCAGGTAAAGCAGGCCGTGGCTAAATTGTTCAAGGCGGATGAAGCCAAACTTGAACAGCTGTTTTCCGGCAAGCGGATTGTGATTAAAAAAAATATTAATCTGGTCACGGCACAAAAGTATCAGACTGCATTGAATAATGCCCGGGCACTTTGTGAAATTAAAAATCTGTCGGCGGTCGCCGCTGTTGAAGAAGTTGAAATCAAAGCCCCTGAAGCCGAGCCAGCTGCACCGCCACCCGCTGCGGTTAAACGTGATCCTGTCATTGATGAGAATATCCCTCCGGCGCCGAATACGGATCCGCTGCATATTGACGCATCCAGTATTGAGGATCTTGAGGTCAGTGTGGCACCGGTGGGCAGTGACTTGCAGGATGAAATCAGGGAAGTCGAGCCGCTTGAAGCGGATCTGGAAGGCTTAAGCATGGCGCCGGTGGGTAGTGATCTGGGGGTGGAAAAGGAAGAAACACCGCCGCCGGTGCCGGATACCAGTGGATTGTCTTTAGCGGATTCCTAGCGGGCTGTTGAAATTCTACTCATGTGGCACGACACTGCGTTAGAATCAGGCTCAAAATGCTCATTTACTCAAGTAAACTCCGCTTTTTCGCCTGATTCCGCCTTGTTTCGTACTTACCTGAGCGAATTTCAACAACCTGCTGGACCCCTGCTCCCCTATCCCGGGTGTCCCGAAAACCACTCCAGCCCTTTGGCAGAAGACAGCTCTATTTTCCCCCTGGAGAGCTTCACGCAGTCGTTCTTTTCAAACTCTTTTAAAATCCGGCTGACCACTTCGCGGGTGGTGCCCAGTTCATGGGCCAGTTCCTGATGGGTAATTTGTAATATACCGCCCTGATTTCGCTCAAACAGGCTGCCCAGCATACAGGCCAGACGCATATTCAAATGATTAAAGGCGGTATTCTGTATCAGGTGCATGGCCTCGCAAAGACGTTCCGTTAATGTGGTGATAACAAAATTACGGAAAGTTTCTGAGCCATTCATGGCCGAATGAAAATCATGGGCTGACATAATCAGGCAGGATACCGGGGTCTGGGTTTCGGCTATGGCATTAAAGCTCTGGTTTTGCAGCATACTGTTTAAGCTCAGCACGCATATATCCCCGGCATTGACCCGGTAGAGCGTCATTTCACGCCCATCTGTTGCGGTTTGATAGATGCGGATAGTGCCTTCGAGTATCAGAATAAAATTATTACAGGGCTCATTACCGCTGAACATAATAGTATGGGCCGGTGCCTGCATGGCCTTGGCATGGCTGAGGGCATCCAGCCAGGCATGGTCTCGAATCTTATCCAGCACAGGATAAGCGGCGGATAGTCTGGCCGCATCTTCCGT
>JALTRC010000032.1 GCA_026998145.1 Gammaproteobacteria bacterium | reverse complement strand
TGGTAATTCGTTATATCAAAGCGGATGTGCCATCGATCGATTCATTAAATCTGCCCGATAAACTGAAAGACCTAATGATGCAGCGCAAGGGCCTTATTCTGGTTGTGGGTTCTACCGGCTCTGGTAAATCAACGACCCTGGCATCCATGATTGACCATCGTTCATTGCACATGCCGGGGCATATTCTTACCATCGAAGACCCCATTGAATTTACCTTTAAACATCATAAATCCATTGTCGGGCAACGGGAGGTCGGGCTGGATACTCTATCTTATGAAAATGCCCTGCGGGAAGCCATGCGTGAATCGCCGGATGTGATTATGATTGGCGAGGTGCGTGACCGGGAAACCATGGAGGCCGCTATTCAGTATGCAGATACCGGTCACCTGTGTTTAAGCACATTGCACTCGGTCAATGCCAACCAGACACTGGATCGTATTTTAAGTTTTTTCCCGACTGACGCCAAAGATCAGATTTTAATGGATCTGTCTCTTAATCTGGTGGCTATTGTTTCGCAACGGCTGGTCGTTGGCATGGATCGCATGCGTATCGCCGCTGTCGAAATTTTGATTAATTCACCCTATATATCTGAGCTGATTCGTCGAGGCGACTTCCATGAAATAAAAGAAGTCATGGAAAAAGGTGAAGCCGATGGTATGCAAACATTCGATCAGTCTTTATATAAATTATTCAAGGCCGGTGTCATTGATATAAAAACGGCCCTGTCCCATGCAGATTCACGCAGCAACCTGGAATGGAAAATTAATTTTGGCTCAGATAAAGAAGATGCCAATAATCATAAGAGCCATATGAATTTACCCGATAACCCGGAAGACCTGCCAGAGGTTAATTAAGCTTACTCAATACTATTCTTTTTCATAATAGGTATATCCGTGGAGGCCTGCTTCAAAGGCTTCCATGTACTGGTTTTTTTCCTGCTGACTTAAGTCCGACTGATTAATTTTCTGTTGATAACAAACGCGCATTTTTTCAATATCAAAATGCACATATTGCAGAAGCTGCTCAGCTCGATCCCCCCATTCTTCATCAACCAATTCATATCCGCCGTGTTCTGTCAGGCGTATATTAACGGTGTCCGTGTCGCCAAATAAATTATGCATATCGCCGAGTATTTCCTGATAAGCTCCCAGTAAAAATATTCCCAGATAATAATCTTCTCCAGAATCCAATTTATGTAACGGCAGGCTGCTTTCTATGGTTTGCTCATCCGCATAATATTCTATATGGCCGTCCGAATCACAGGTCAGATCATATAATACCGCCCTGCAATCCGCCGCCTCATTAAGACGCTGCAATGGCATAATAGGGAACACCTGATCTATACCCCATACATCCGGCATAGACTGAAAAATAGATAGATTACAGAAATATTTATCTGCCAGAACTTCATTTAACTCATTCCATAAATCATCATCTGCTGTCATCATTTTCAGCATCTGGCGGCAAATAGCATAATAGTTAGCATCCATACTGGCTCTTTGTTTTAAATCCATTGTGCCTTCTATAAATGCTGCACTGGCCTTACGCCGAATATCATTTAGCATCTTAAAAGATGCGGCTAAATTATCGGCTTCGAGCGTCTGTTTTACACGCAGCATTTTTTCAATCAATGGATGGGGCAGACAATCTGTGCGGGTTTCTTCAGTGCGGCTTTCGGTCTCAATAACATCCGTAATCAGCATTGCATGATGGGCAACCATGGCCCGGCCTGATTCGGTAATAATCTGTGGATGCGCAATATTTTCCGCATCACACAGTTTTTTTACATTACCCAATATCATCTGCGCATACTCATCCATTGAGTAACTCATTGAATACATATTGGCAGAGTGGGTGCCATCATAGTCAATGGCCAGTCCGCCTCCCACGTCCAGTATGCTCATTCGCGCACCCGCTTTATGCAGGGCAATATAACAGCGCATCGCTTCCATTAAACCCTGTTGCAGATCATCTAAGCCGGAAATCTGGGAGCCCATATGAAAATGTAGCAAGCTTAAGTATTGCAGGGATTTTTTTACGGCTAATTGATCCATCATCTTTAGTAACTGGGCAGACGATAGTCCAAACTTGGATTTTTCACCCCCACTGTTTTGCCATTTTCCCCTGCCCATTGCCGACAGGCGAATACGCACACCTAATGCCGGCTCTACATTCAATATTGCTGATTGTTCCAGAACCACCTGAAGTTCTGATAATTTTTCAATCACAATAATAATCTTCTGGCCGGTTTTTTTAGCCATTAAAGCCAGACGAATATATTCCCTGTCCTTATATCCATTGCAGATAATCAAACGCTGTTTTTCGGCAACTGCCAGCACCGCCATAAGCTCCGGCTTACTCCCAGCCTCAAGGCCAACACAGTTGGCCGGCTGCTGCAATACTTCATTGACTACGCTGTATTGCTGGTTAACTTTTATCGGATAAACCGCCAGATGGGTCGCCTGATAATAAAGACTCTCTGCTGCATTTAAAAAACTGTTATGCAAGGCACAAATGCGGTGCTGAATAATGTCATTAAAGCGCAGGAGCACCGGGAAGCGTAAGGATTTCTGCCTGATTTTTTTAATAAGCTCAGAAAACAGGATACTGTTTTCCAGCCTGGCATCCGGACAAACCTGTAAATGCCCCTGCTGATTAATGCTGAAATAAGGCGCTCCCCAGTATTTAAGATTATAAATATCAGTGGCAGCCTGAATACGCTGTTGAGTCATTGAATGGCCTGGTTATTTTTTCGTTATTTTAACCCAGATTATCCTGGGATATAATTCATCTCAAAAACGGGTATGACTATGTCACTGGATAACAACTGGTTTACAGAAACTTATCAGGCCGAAGGACTGGCTTTTTCACTGCATCTGGCCAATGCAGAAAAACTGGCCGAAAAGAAAACCCCCTTTCAGCACATCGAAATATACCAGACAAGCCACTTTGGCAAACTAATGGTGATTGATGGCTGCGTTATGCTGACATCCCGGGACAATTTTATTTACCATGAAATGATGACCCACCCGGCCCTGTTCACACATCCCAGACCACAGAAAGTTCTCATTATTGGCGGCGGCGACTGCGGCACATTAAACGAGGTGCTAAAACATGAAAATGTACAGCTGGCCCAGCAGGTGGATATAGATGAACAGGTCACTCGGCTGTCGGAAGCATTCTTCCCGGAACTCTGCACCCGCAATAATGACCCCAGAGCTGAACTGCACTTTGATGACGGCATTAAATGGGTAAAACAGGCACCGGCTGAATCTTATGATGTCATGATTGTCGATAGCACTGACCCGATTGGCCCAGGGGAGGTTTTATTTACGCCTCAGTTTTATCAACACAGCCAGCGCATTCTCAAACCCGGCGGACTTTTTGTGCAACAAAGTGAATCCCCTTTGATTCACACGGAAAACATTATCAAGCCCATGATGAATAAATTGCTAAAAGCCGGTTTTGCAGATCATCAAACCCTCAATTTCCCCCTTTGCTCCTACCCGACAGGCTGGTGGAGTTGCACGCTGGCCTGTAAAGATCAGAAAATTTCCCAATTTAACAGCCAGAGTGTAGATAATCGGCCGTTTATCACCCATTATTACAACTCTGAAATTCACCGAGCCTGTTCGGCTATGCCCGAATTTTTTAAACAGGCCACCCAGTAAACGGATATAAAATGGCAAAAACAGCAGAAGAACTTGTTAGTGGCGTGGTAAACCTTATTTCCTTACCGGAAATCTTTATCCGGGTGAGCCAGGTACTGGAAGACCCCAATCACAATGCAAAACAGCTGGGCGACATTATCAGCCATGACCCGGCGCTTACCGCCCGTATTCTGCGCATTGTAAACAGCGCCTATTACTCGCTTGCCGTTAAAATCGAGCTGGTGAGTCGTGCCGTTTCAGTGGTGGGTGAAGATGACCTGCGCAATTTAATCCTGGCCACATCAGCCGTGGAAACCTTTAAACGCATACCGAACCAGTTACTGGACATCGATCTGTTCTGGCGTCATAGCGTGCATACAGGCATTGTTTCCCGGCTGCTTTCCCGTCATTGCAATATCCTCCACGGTGAACGCCTGTTTATTGCCGGCATGCTACATGATATTGGCAAGCTGGTGCTCTACTACAAGGAGCCAAAGCTCTCTCAGGAAGTCTTACTGGAAGCGGCTGAAAGCGACGGTGTACTTTATAGCGCCGAAAAAGAAGTGATTGGCTTTACCCATGCCGACGTGGGCGGTGCACTGATCGATGCCTGGAAACTGGCCGATACCCTGAAAGATGTTGTTACCTACCACCACACCCCCCTCAAAGCCAGAAAATACCCCATGGAAACCGCCATCGTCCATATTGCCAACTGCGTGGTAAATGCCATAGGCCCGGATGCTATCATCGATCAGCACCTGCTAGATGAATCACCGGACTTTGAACCGGAAACCCTGAAAATAACCGGCCTGGACCTGAGTATTTTGCCTGACGTCATGGATAAAGCCTGGGAGCAGGCCGCTGAGGTTCTGGATATTATTTGCCCCAAAGTCTGAACCATATAACATTTGAGCTCCTAAAAAGCACCTTTTAGCCCCTGCGGCTTGCTAAATCAGCCTATCGCATCTAGAGTCTATCTTAGCTACTGGTAACTAACACCCGAGCAAGATAAAAACACCGTGAGCTGATTCCAGTTCACAACTAAATGTATAAAGCATCTGGCAGATATTCTGCATATAGAGATGCGCACTAAAGAAGGCAGTGCCTTCCACCTTTTACAGGTGAGGTCAGGAAACCATAAGTGCCCATCATGTACTGAAACACCTGAATTTTTACAGGATGGTTACATGAGCGCCAAGATTCACTCATTTGATTCACACAATCAGCAGCAAAATAATCAATACAGGGAACTGATTGATAATATTCATAATTGCCTTAACGAGCAGTTATCCGATCTGCTGGCCAATATGTTTAACGGCGCCGATGATGTGCTCTTCCATCTGGCTGAGAACGCCGAATCCAATGAGCAGCAAACCCAGTATTTCGATACCATGCGCATGCTGCGAACAGAGCGTAAGACTATCGGTAAAAACTTTGCTGATGCACTCAAAAACTATCTCAAGCCTATCAGCCTCAAAGAAAAAGAAACCAGTGAAAACAATTTGGCTGACGATGAATTAACCCTGGTTGACCAGGACACCATGGAAGAAATGGTCGCCATCGCCTCCATGCATTCCAAAGCCATGAACTTATTTGGCGAAGCCGTTAATCATCTAGAGGCTCGCCTTGAAGTGCTGTCCATGAAAACCGCCAGCATTTTTGATAAACAGGCCATTATTCCTAAACATATTTGCGAATCATTTCAGCAGGCCCTTGAGCCCATTGAATTACACCCTAACAACAAGATTATTCTGTATAAATTATTTGATCAGGAAGTCAGCTCACGACTGGCCAAAATGTATCAGATGCTGAATAAGCTATTAATCGACGCGGATATACTGCCGCAGATTAGCCTTGGAAAAATTTCCAGACAAAAACAAAGCACACCTTTACAGGCCCAGCCAGAAACTGATTTACAATTGCAGCTGGATACTCCAGCTCATTCACAAACCTCACCCGGCTCTTACACCCAGGGTAATGGCAAGCATTCTGGCGCTACCCAGCCCGTTGGGTATGCCACTGGCAGCGTTTCTCAGCAAACATCTGCTGCCAGTACAGACAACAATGACAATATCACACACGGAAATGGGGGGCACCCTCAATATTCTGCTTATAATGGAACACCGGAAGAAAATGTCACCGGCGCCTATCATCTACAAAACAATACGCAACAGACCGCTAACAACACACCCCAACAACAAATTCATAATGTTATACACCAGTTTATGCATGGGGAAATTGGCGCCTCAAATACATCAACAAATTCTTTCAAACAATTTACTCCATCCGGGGTGCAGCAGGGGCAATACTACGATAAAAAAGAAGTGGTAAAAACCCTTTCCAATCTACAGTTTAATTACGCCAGCAGTAACAA
>JALTRC010000031.1 GCA_026998145.1 Gammaproteobacteria bacterium | reverse complement strand
CGTCAGGGTCGTATCCGTTTAAGCATGAAAGCAGTGGATTCTGATTCTTAAAATTCTATTGCTAATATGTATTAAAAAAGGTCTCGATTGGGGCCTTTTTTATTGGCTTGCCAGAAAATTCCAGGAAGTCTAGTGAGTTTAAAAGCTACTGAAGCTGGGCGTCGTATTGTAGAAATTTTTCCCCGCCCGTAGTTCCTCGGCAAGCTCTTCGCTTTGGCGATGTATGTGGGTTGCCGTATTCACATTTAGCAGGCCTTCCACATTATTACAGTCCACTGTTGTCATGCCCAGCTGCTGATGGTGGGAATGGGCATTGACAACAGCAAAACATAAACCACTGCGTGGATCCTGGATATATTGAATATCATTGGCAGTCAGTTTATAAGGCTGGCTTGTACAGGCATTCAGGCCCATGGCGATTATCAGCATTAGCAGGTACTTTTTCATGAGATATTTCCTGTGACTTTCCCGGGATACTAAAGCAATAATCCGAAAAAGCCCGGTAAATGCTCACAGTTTTACCAGTGAATCCGTTTTGGAAAGAAATAGATAAATAAATCAGGCTAAAACCGCAAAGCTGTTAGTTACAACTCTAGTGGGAATCCAGCTTGGCCAGCTCACTTAAAATAGAAACCACCAGTGATTCACCCTGAGGGCCGATTTTGCTGCATAACTTGTCCACATCCCGTTCACCATCCACCATGGGTTTTAACAGGGTGCTGAAGCGTGCCATATCCCCCTGTGTATTGGACATTTGTTCTGCCATACTGCCCAGGGTTGATAAAGCCTGAGCATCCCCGGTACTGGCCGCGTGAATGAGCTGGGCAAACATGGGAGCGGCCATACTGGCATCGGCTTTCTGGTTTGGATCCGGCAGGCTGCCGGGATTTTGAATGCCACGCAAGATCGCATCCACAATAATACTGTCTTCCTCATCCAGACCTTTCAGCAGACTGCTGTCCCGCTCGCCCTTGATAATCTTTTGAATGGCATTAACCAGATTTTCCCAGCCATTTTCCGCAGAGGCTTTCAGTACCTCCTGCAGACCCGGCATAATGGATGGATCATTGAGTGCGTTAACCACATTCACAATCAATGCGGCGTGAACCTGAATAACCTGCTGCTGTTTTTCCGGGGCAAAATTCATGGCTTTGTCTCGTTATTTTTAGAATGCAAAAGATGGTAACACAGCTGTTTTTTATTGGAAGGATAAAATAAGACGCTTATATTATTTTAAAACGGGTTTCACCGGATGCCTGAATCCTGGCGATAAATTCCCCATAGGCATTGGCTTCGAGCGGATCATCGTGGCAGTTGCAGCCGCCGATGACTTCAATAAAAAACACGCCGAACTTAAGCGTAAAACACTCCCCGTTTTGCCGGTGATTCAAAATGCAGATGCTGATATTACTGTCATCCACCATGCCGCCCTGGGTGGTGGCTTTTTCCAGAGGCAGACTGCCAGATGGCAGGCTTTCCAGTACCTGTTTACATAGTCTGGGGAAGTTTGGCTGATGCCATTTTGTGATGATGTGGGATAGATTTGTCATGGTTTTTATTTTGACGCGAAGGCGCGAAGGACGCGAAGTTTGTTTTTGACGCAGAGGCACAGAGGCGCAGAGAAAAGCATATTCAGGCTGTTATATGTCATTCCGGACGTAGCGCAGCGTAGATCCGGAATCCAGTATCTTCGCATACACTCTGGATTCCGGCCTTCGCCGGAATGACAGTATTGAGTATTCGAAGTTGTCTCAAACACGAAAAACCTCCGTGCCTCTGCGCCTCTGTGTCAAAAAACACCCAAAAAACTTCGCGCCCTTCGCGTCAAATTATTAAAGCGCAGAAATTTTCTC
>JALTRC010000030.1 GCA_026998145.1 Gammaproteobacteria bacterium | reverse complement strand
CGACACTGAGTACCAGCCCTATATTGGCATTCTGCTCAGAAAAAACACTGAGCGTTAAATTACTTCCCGTACGCAAACAGATGACCTTGCCATCTGCATTTTCGACAATGACATACTGGCATTCATTTTGTTGTGCTTCTTTTGAAATGGTTTCCCCCAGCGCCATTAATGAACTGCTCATGGCGGATAATTTATTGGTGGATAATGTTTTGCGTGAAACTTCCAGTATCGGGTGGCCATCGATACTGGATAAAATAATGCCGTAAATATCCTCGCAAAGTTCCGTCATGTTTTGCAGTATATTGGTACAGAATACGCGGGCATCTTCAGACAGGTTTATACGTGTAGCCATGTTACAGATAATCCTCAGGAATATTCCAGACAGGTCATCAGGCTGTCCAGTAAAATCAGTACGTCATCTTTTTTTCGTACATCGGTTTCAAATAAAGGCAGATGTATATTTTTGCCGTACAGGTGATCGTAGTAATGATCCAGCGATGTTCGATCATCCAGATCCATGCGTGTCACACCAATAACGGCGCCGGTTTCTTCAATAAATTCGGCAAAATTATCCAAGTATATATCCAGATCCCGCAGTGGGTCAGGGCGGGTATTATCGACCAGAATAATCAGCCCCAGCCCGCCCTGGGTTAAAATCTTCCACATAAAATCAAAGCGCTTCTGGCCGGGTGTGCCGTATAGGCGAATGGTTTCACCTGAATCCAGAGTGAATTCGCCAAAGTCCATGGCGACCGTGGTGGCGTCTTTGGTGTCGGCCAGATCATCGGTGGTACGCGTGTCAGTAATTACCGGTGGTATGTCACTGATGGCTGCAATAGCGGTGGTTTTGCCGGCGCCGGGTGTGCCTGTAAAAATAAATTTAAGTTCAGACATCTCTAGCCTCCCAGCCCAAAGCGTTTACGGATTTTACTGAACAGGCTACGGTTTTTATTGTTCAGCTGGAAACTGTTGCCGGTAGAATCGTGTCGATCATAATCAATATTCAAATAGCCCAGTACCAGGCAGGCGTTAATAAAATTAATCACAATGTCTGCCTGCATATTGAGCTGGCTGCATATTTCATTGATGGTGGCTTCCTGCTTCATCATAAAAGCGGTGATTTTATTATGCAGGGGCAGGTGGACCATGGACCTGAAATTAGGCCATTTTTTCAGTTTAAGTTTTGTGTCGCTGTTGATCGGCTCAAACAGCTCTCCATTGGCGCCTAGTAAAATACTGCTCCAGATCAGAAAATCCAGTGGCTGACTACTGGCATGTTGTTCCAGATATTTCAGCTTGGCATCCGGGTAAGAGTTGATATTTAATTTGTCTGTGCTGAGTTTAAACAGCATGGATAACATAAGTAATTTATGTTCAGTAAAAAACTGCTGTCGGGGAATATCAATAATCAGCTCGACTTCACGATACTGAATTTCAATGGCTTCGTTTATGTCATTGTTTAGCAGTAAATCATACAGCCGTTTTATTTCAGGACGCCTGACCTGTACTTTGACATTAGTAGTTTTTTCCTGTGGCTGTACGGGTGCTTTATTCGCTGGAGCAGCGACATGTCCGGTACTGGAGCCACCCGCCTGGCCAGCGACCTGCTGGCGGATATTTATCTGGCCTTTTGTTTGAATGATCTGCGTCATCAGCTTAACCAGGTCCAGAGAGCGAACCGGTTTTTTCAGAGCATACTGGTGGGGCAGGGTAGTGTAATCTTCATAAAAGGCTACCGGCACACCGCGACCATGTTGATTAACCTCTTCCCAGAGTTGCTGGTGTCCATCCTGATCCATATCCACCACAGCAATATCACTGAGATTGTGATCGGTGGATAATGACCATTCGGCT
>JALTRC010000029.1 GCA_026998145.1 Gammaproteobacteria bacterium | reverse complement strand
CCCGGTTTTACCAGACGAATACCCCGTTTCAGGCACTCATAGGAAATATCGCAGACCCGTTTGGCCTTGATGCTGGGCTCGCCAATGCAGAACATCATGCTGGTGTCCCCGTGGTAATCATCTTTAATCACCGTGATGTCGATATTGATGATGTCACCTTTTTTCAGCTTTTTATCCCCGGGGATACCATGGCAAACCTGCTGATTTACCGAAGTGCAGATGGATTTTGGAAAACCGTGATAATTCAGCGGGGCGGGAATGGCCTGCTGCACATCCACAATATAATCGTGGCAGATTTTATCCAGCTCGCCGGTGGTAATGCCGGCTACTACATGGGGTGTAATCATTTCCAGAACGTCAGCGGCCAGTTTACCGGCCACACGCATCTTTTCGATTTCCTCTGGGGTCTTTATATTTATGCTCATCAAAAGCCTGTTTTATGTTATTTTTCGGATACTTAGCGGCCAGTGCCGGAATATCCTGAGGATACATTCTGTTGTATCTGCGAGGGGGATATGGTATAAAGCCGCCGCGCTTTGCGCAATTAGAATTTCAGCTTTAACAAAAAGGCTGGATGTTTTTAAAAATACTCACGTGTATCGACACATGTAAATGGGTGCCTGAACAACAAAAATCGGGTTTTTACATGGGATATGCGGAGGCTTAACCCATTAGGAGTAATTCAATGGCTCAAGTGACCATGCGTCAAATGCTGGCGGCTGGCGTTCATTTCGGACATCAGACCCGTTTCTGGAATCCCAAGATGGCAGAGTACATCTTCGGCGCAAGAAACAAAATTCATATTATCAATCTGGAAAAAACCCTGCCCATGTTCAACGATGCGTTGAATGTGATCAGTAATATTGCTTCCAAAAACGGCAAGATCCTGTTTGTGGGCACCAAGCGTGCAGCATCCCAAATTATTCGTGAAGAAGCCGAACGCTGCGGCATGCCTTATGTAAACCATCGCTGGTTGGGCGGTATGCTGACTAACTTCAACACGGTTCGCGCTTCTATTCGCCGTTTGAAAGATCTGGAAAAAATGGCAGAAGACGGTTCTTTTGAACGCGTAAGCAAAAAAGAAGCCCTGATGCTGACCCGCGAAATGGCCAAGCTGGAAAAAACTCTGGGCGGTATTAAAGATATGCCAGGTCTGCCTGATGCGGTATTTGTTATTGATGTGGGCAATGAAAGCATTGCGGTTCACGAATCTAAAGTACTGGGCATTCCCGTTATCGGTGTTGTGGATACTAACAACAAGCCGGATGAAGTGGACTATGTGATTCCCGGTAATGATGATGCGATTCGTGCTATCAAGCTGTATACCGAAGCGGTTGCCGATGCCATTATCGAAGGCAAGGCGGCTTCATTAAACGGCAATGCGGAAGACGAATATGTTGAAGTTAAGGAAGAAGCCGCTGCTACTGAAGACGAAGCAGCAGCCGAGTAATTAACCAGAGACTCCCTGGAAGCAGGGCAGGTATGTTTGCCTGCCTTAATTTATAGAATTTTATAGAGGTATTGATCGATGCAGATTACAGCTTCGATGGTTAAGGAACTTCGTGATCGTACCGGTTCCGGTATGATGGAATGTAAAAAAGCATTAACAGCGGCCGATGGTGACATTGAAAAAGCGGTTGAAGATATGCGTAAGGCCGGTATGGCAAAGGCTGATAAAAAAGCCGGCCGTACAGCCGCAGAAGGCCTGGTTGTTATCGCCCTGAGCGATGACAAAAAAGAAGCCGCTATTGTTGAAGTTAACTGTGAAACTGATTTTGTTTCCGGTGGCGATGAATTCAAGGAATTCACAACAGCGGTTGCCGAGCGTGTGTTAAAGGATTCACCTGCAGATATAGA
>JALTRC010000028.1 GCA_026998145.1 Gammaproteobacteria bacterium | reverse complement strand
GTTTTACGCAGGAAGCTGCTTGAGGTTGTGCCTTCTTCACCGGCAATTTCCGGCGATTTATGATTCGCATTTTTCGGATCCCACTGATGGGGATTATGACAACTGGCACAATCCACCTTGCCATTTTTATGGTCACGCCTGCCATCTTTATCAAAAAAAGGAATCCCCTTATTATGCTCAATAGCCTTACTGCCTACCTGTAAAGGATGAGTATGTTGACCGGGTAATTTATTTTCCGCCAGCCCACCCTCCTGATGACAATCTGTACATAGCGCTGCAACAGGAGCCTCTTCATCACCTTTGTTCCTGGCCCAGAGTGCTGCGCCTTTGGCATTGTGGGGCTGATGACAGTGCATACATACTCCAGCCACCCCATCATTAATAACATTATCCAGTTTATTTTCCCCGTCAATATTTTTTCGATCCACTCGTTTTATATAATCATCTGCCTCATCAGTCAGATCATGCTTGCTCAGATAAATAGATTTTTTATCCACATGGCAATTCACACACAAAGCACTGCGAGACTGATCCGCAATACGCAGAAAACTACTATCCGTATCTCCTTCTAAGCGGGATGGATCTTTAGCCTGTCTGTAAGCCAGCTGTGACCAGCTATGGGGGTCGTGGCAACTGCCACAGCCTACGCGACCATTGTTATCAACGGGCCTGCCTGATTCATCATATAAGGGCAGCGCTTTTAAAGGCCCCTCTGCGGATGATTTATTATCAAGCGTCCATTTTTTATGCTCATCAGAAATACCCAGTGATTTAATTGGCACATTCAACGGATGAGAGTGCTTGCCCAGGGTTTTATTTTTTGCCAGACCTTTTTCATTATGGCATCCCAGGCAAGCTGCATAGCCGATCCCCTGATCGCCTAAATTGGAGCGCGCCCATAAGCGCTCGGCTTTCGCATTATGCACAAGATGGCAGGCACCACAAATTCCCGATTCCGCAACCGTCTGGCCAATGGCATTTTTCGCCTCAGGCGCCATAAATCGCATATCATGTTTGCTACGGGCAATGCGCCATTTTTCCTGGTGGCAGGTTTTACATAAAGCGGCATCCTCACCATTAGGCTTACGCAGAAATCGAGTGCGATTATTTCCTGCTTCCCCTATTGTACCTTTATCATCCGCGTCTTTTGCATTCCACTGATGGGGGTTATGGCAGGAGGCGCAACTGACTTTTCCTGCTTTTACATTCAGCAGTTTCATACCCGTTTTATCAAAGGTAGGCAAATCCACTTTACGATTCAGACGTGAAATATTGACACCAACCGGATGAGAATATTTTCCAGTGGTATGTTTTTTCGCAATCCCTTTTTTGTTATGACAACTTAAACACAGTGCCGCCATGGGGTCCTGGGTTTTATCAATCGGCCTTGCCCACATTTTCAAACCTTCTCCCTTATGGGGAAGGTGGCAGGCACTACAGGCTCCTGATTCTTTGGCCAGCTGATTTCGAACATTGCGTGACTCCGGGCGCGCTTCAGCCATATCGTGTTTACTGCCTAAAACTTTACGTTTATCCCTGTGGCAATTCAGGCACAGGCTGGCTTTTTCATTTTTAACCACCAGCAGGCCGCCATTCGATTTTGCATCATGGGGGCGATGACAGCTCTGACAGATAACTTCACCATCCTTACTCAACTTGCTACCCTGCTTAATTAAACTGTCCGGCACTTTCACCGTTTGCGGTTTAATATTAACCGGATGGGTATGCATGCTTCCGGCTTCCGCACGATTTTTAGCATAGCGATCCGTATGACACTGGCCACATAATTGAGAACGGTCATTTTTTAATAATAATATTTTTTTCTCTTGAGCTGCATGGGGATTGTGACAACTTTGGCAAATTAACTCACCATCATGGCCAAAGCGCGCACCCGCAGCCATTAATTTAAGCGGTGCCTTTTTTAATAATTTCTGAATTTTCTTTTTAACCGGATGGGTACCGTGCTTAGGCCCTTTGAGTTTATTTTTATGGCAGGCCATACATAACTGACCATTCTCATTGCGCACGCGCATAAATATAGCGGTTTTATTTTGCTGCCAATCCACACCGTGAGCAGAATGACAGGTACCACAATACATTCGACCATCCTCATTTAAAGGAAATAGCTTTTTACCTTTAACAATAGGGATACTCACCTTATCTGACGGAATTTGCCCAACAGGGTGCGCGTGTTTACCCTTTTCCCATAGCTCCCTTGACTCCAGTACGAAACCATCATGACAGGAAAAGCACACTGGTTCGGAACTGGCAATATCCTGCTTACCTGTTTTCATCACCGGTTTGGGATCATAAGGGATCAGGGTTTTAACATCCTTACGTTTAAACTCACTGAGCCACATAATATGGCAGGTTGCACACTCCCGGTTAGCCGATGGCTGACGCATACCGGCAAAACTTTGCTGACTGGTAAATAAAAACAGGCCAAACAGACTGATAGCAATCAGACAGGAGGCTCGAAATCTGGAGAAAATATTCATCCCTTATCTGGCCAACTGATAAACCGAAACCCGATTGGCTCGCATTTCTACCACATACAGGCGTTGTTTATATGCTGCCATGCCGACTGGTGTTGTCAATTTATCTGGCCTGTTTCCCTGCCCCAGCACCCCTGTAAACTGACCTTCATCCGTATAAGACTGTACAACTCCCATATAACTATCAGAAATATACAGCGTATTGTGTTTATCAATGGCAATACCCTTAGGGCGTACTACTCTACCGGGAAGTGCACCCCATTGGCCGACAATCAGGGATAGCTTTCCATCCGGGCTGAACACCTGTGCTCTGGAATTTAATACATCGATAATCGCAACTCGTCCATCTTTCATTTGTTCGATGGTTGCCGGATAACGGAATTCAGCTTCGGCTATTCCATTCCCCCCCCATGAATTCAGCAACTTACCTTTACGGCTATATACCAGAATATTATGACTTTTATTGGCGCTCACATAGAGGCGATGATTTTTATTGTGCAAAATAACATCAATCGGGCGAACTTTTTTCCCCTTAAATCTTACATCAAATTTATCGATAAACTTTCCCTGTTTATCAAAAACCTGAATACGATGATTACCTGAATCAGCCACATAAATGCGTTGATCACTGCCTGCGGATATTCCCACTGGGTAATAAAGTTGCCCAGCTTTTTTCCCCTTACTCCCAAAAGCAAACAGAAACTTACCATCTATATCAAACACAGCAATACGATGGTGGCTGCCATCTACCACATAAATTTTATTATTTAACAGAGCCACATCGCTGGGCAAAGATAATTGCTCACTGCCAAAGCTGAATATTTTTTTATGGGACTGAACAGGAATGTCGGCTGCGCTGGCAGCCGACAGGCCCAGCCAGCACAATAAAAAAACAAGGCCGTGAAGGAATCGCAGATTAACGACTGCTATCTGATTCAGACTTTCGCCACCAGGCTCGGCCTTTCTGTAATTCTTCATCGGGTACCTTTATATGATCTTCTTCACCCACCAATGTTTTGACATTGGGTAATGACTTTTCTGTATGAAACAGATCCGGTATATAAAACTTTCGGTATTTCTCAACTATACCCACAATATTCAAGTTAGTTACATCGGTAATACGCTGATCCGAAAAGCCCAGTTTTCTGAAAGGCAAATAGGATTTTTCTTCACGGGTATGACAACGTGTGCAGAAACGGCCTTTAGGCATTACCTTACTATGAAAGCGTTTTTTTATCGCCTCCTTATCCCCATCAGACAGTTTATCTTTTATCTTTAAGAATTCTTCAGCCAACGGGTTTTCCTCTGTTATCTCAAGCAGCTCTTTTTCACCATCTGCTTCTCTGGATGCATAAACCACAATCTTGGAATATAAATCATCTGTTTTCACCAGATAACCTGTATCCGGTTCAAGACGGGTGCCAAAATGAGGGCCGCTGACCTTTATGCCGGAATAATTTAACCAGTCAAAAGAATAATTTTTTTCAGGCACTTTACGAGGATCCGTATGGCAGGTCATACAGCCTACAAACTGTGTATGCATATTTAACAGGGTACGAATCATCGGTTGTTTTGAATGGGGGTAATCCCCATGACACTGGAAGCAAACCGGTTTTTTACCCATATTAACCGCATCGGTTTCAGGAACATTATGGAAATGCCGCTGGGATTCAGAAAAACGATCTTTATGCAGGCTTTTCAGAATTTCAGGTTTTTCCTTTTCAAATAATTTTAATATTCCAGTATGTTCACCCAGCACAACCGCCACCTCCAGCAACAGGCTTAAAATAACCGCACCTAAAATAAAGGTTGTAAGAAAAGAGATATAGGGATGCTCCCGCCGCATACCAATAAGACTGATAGGATCATGTACAAACTCGCCGGGAATTCTTGCTTTGTGATCAATCAGTACCAGTATTGCAATACCTAAAAATACAAATAACAGTACGGATATAACAACAAATGCCATTAACTGGTTATCAATGCTATGCATGATCTTGCCTCAGCTTTTAAAGCTCACCGATATACAGGTACATGGTGAATAAGAGAAAAATTGTCCATAAGAAAATAAAAAACAACGTGGTATAGGCAAATATTTTCTGTAGCCATGTCATCTTTTTAATCATGTCAGTTCCTCTGCCATATCTTCATTATCCTCAACAAGTCCCAGTTCCCTGGCATCCAGAAGATCCTGCAAATATTCACGTTCTTCCGGTAACTCAACCAGATTCCGTAAGTACTCAAGAAAATGCTCTTCTATCTGATGTTCACGGGTAATTTTTCCGGTTAGGAAGGTCCATTGCATAGGGAAGCGACCCGGTGCCAGATGCACGTTATACCAATGCCAGAATGCAATAACCAACAGGGCCAGCAAGGCTTCATGGGGATGAGACAGACGCATCATCTCCTGAAAATAGGAGACACTTTCCGCAGGTAATACGGATGCCCAGAACTCTGGAAATAAAAATGAGGAACCGGAGATAATCATAACCAGATTACCGAAGGTGGCAGCAAAATAATGAATCTTCTGCTTGTACATAAACTTTTCCATTTCAGGACGTTCATCTCTTTGTCCGGCGAAATAAAGCATATCGTCCTTGAAATCACGAATATCTTTCATGGTTGGAATAATGGTACGGTTTAATTCAAACTTACCCTTCATTGCCTGTCCGGCGGCAACCAGAAAAATCCAGAAAAAATGGTAAATCATACTAAACACCATAACGCTGGCCAGGGTACGGTGAATAACCCGTGAAACATCAATCCCCCCGACCAGATTATTTAAGGGGGCAGCCCATACATGATCGATAAAGGCAATCGGCAAACCGGTAAATGCCAGAGTTAGAAAAGTCACAAAAGTCAGCATATGCTGTATGCGAATATGAATCGAATAACGATAAATATCGCCAATAGGATTGGAAACCACATTCTTGTATAGCAGTACCCGGTCATCCGGCATATCGGAAATAACTTTTTCAATATCCGCCCGCTCTTCATCACCAATATTATTTATTCGCATTGAGGTATCCACTACCTTGCGTGCTTCATCTGTGAGTTTCATATTGCTACTACCTGCTATCAATATTTAAGGAAGCCCTGATTAATTCTGGACGAAATAGTTTGTATCTCAATCCCCCTGATTCAAGGCGTCGAATCGCACGTAAGCCAGCTATTGCGAAGATTCCAACGCAGAAGCAGGGGAATTGAGATGCGATATGTAAGTTCATGAATTATTCAGAGTTTCCTTAATGAAGTTATTCAACACGATCACGGTCACGGGGCGATTTACGCCACCATGAGGAACCACGGGTTAGTCTCCACACAACGCCATCTCGACGACGGCCAATTGTTTCAAACCAGGCCATGCCAATCAGTAAAACCAGCACCGTATCACCCACCCAGCCATAAATCATATTGGCATAGTAACGGAAAGCATTATCACTCTTCTTACTGGTAGGATGGGGATCGAGATTGGCATAATTTTCATCTGCTGTTGTATGACAGCGCTGACAGGTTTTCACCTTGTTTTTCGGATTAACCGGAGA
>JALTRC010000027.1 GCA_026998145.1 Gammaproteobacteria bacterium | reverse complement strand
AGCATTGCTGGGCTTTAAAAAAATATGCGGACGTGTTGTCAAACGCGATGCTGGCACCGGCGAACTGCATCCGGTTCCTTTTGCCACGGTTCATGTGGAAGACACCGACTGTGATTTAATGGGATTCTTCCCGCCCGACAGTCCATGGAGCTGGTTCTTTCCCCTGTCCTGCCACCGTGAAGAAATCACTCAGGTTCGCACCGATGCCTGTGGTCATTTCTGTGTTTATATTCCCCGCTTTGATATTGACTGGATATTACGCTGGCGAAAAGAGCGTCTCTGTTTCCCGGTTATTTTTGAGCGTCCCAGACTAAGAGATATTCTGCCGGAACTGCATCCTGTTATTCCTAAACCTTTCCCTCATCCACCCGGCCCACAACCTGATCCCATTCCCTGGATACCCAAGGCCGGCCCGGCATTAAATAATATTCGTCAGCTCATCGGCACTGAAAAAGCGGAGCAGTTACTTGTCTTACAGGATGCCATGCAGCTGGGGGATTCCAGCCTGCCCATTACACAGCTACTGGATAGCCCGGCATTTGAGCAGGCTATGCCACCACCACTACCCAGCGAAATACGCAGCCATATTGAACGCCGGGAATTTAACGAAATCAAAGCCCGTGTACCCCAGTTTGAAAACGTCGGTGATGAATTTAATCATCGTTATTTTATTGGTCCGTTCAAACGCTGCCGTGATGTTCTGTTACCAGAATGGCAGCGGATCAACGACATACCCGATATTACTTTCCGCGTTACTCAGGATGTGGATGGTGACGGAGATGAGGAGGATATTTATACCGAAAGCTGGTTTGATATTCGCTGGGATGCGGAGACAATTCCCGACGTTACGCTGGAAGTATCACAAAATGCCTTAATCGGTGTTGATTGCGAATCCCCCGAAGCCCTGCCCTGTGGTACAGCCGCAATTGTTCTGGCAGGTAAAATGCCGCTGCATAATATCGCCACCGAAGCGGATTACATTGACAGCAGCGGTTATGCCAAACGGGTAAACCGGCCTCACCCCAGTGGTCAGTACAATGAAACGATTCCGCCTGGTATTGCCAGCGCATCAGCCCCCATGGCCGGCGTCTTTCCCCTGTATGGCTGCAACCAGCATGAGGGCGCAGAATATTACCGTTTACGCTATGTGCATACGCCGGAAAACAGCAGCACACCCCTGGCTAAAAGAACTTTTGAAGGCCATAGCTGGAATCTTTATCGCTGGACAGACAGGCTGGAAAGAAAGCAGGTCACCCCTGATGCGGATGGCTGGTATCCAGTGCTCGACCCGGATGATGGCTGGATGCCCGCCTATCTGCTGCTTAACTGGCCAACCACAGAATATGATAATGGCCTTTATGAAATTGAAATGGAGCTGGCCAATAGCAGTAAATCGCTTATTCACAGCACCGCCAGTGTCAAACTGCATATTGATAATAGCCGCCCTCAGCCCGGCTTCACCCGGCTGCGCTGGCGAACAACAGGCGGCAGCTGGCAGGAAATCAGCATGATCTGCCCGGTTATTCAGCGCCCGCCACATCAGGACATACAGATCGAGGTGCGTTATGAAGCGGCGGCCAGTCACCTGCGCTCAGTTAAACTTAGCGGTCACGGATGCGGTGCCGGCAATGCATTACAACTGAGCAATCCAGCTATCAGCCCTAACTGGTGGCATAGAAATGCGAGTGAAAATAATGAATCCAGAACGGCCGTATTTAATCTTCAAGGCAGTGCATCAGCCGGTGCCTATGGCTTTCATATTTCCGCATACAGCCGCGCCTTCAGGCCGGTAAGCGCACAGGGACTCAGCAGTGACTGGTATATCAACTTAAATGATATATGGAAAACAGCCGAGCTGCAT
>JALTRC010000026.1 GCA_026998145.1 Gammaproteobacteria bacterium | reverse complement strand
ATGGAAGAAGTAAATCAAAAAATCAAACAGATGAACCTGCCTGCAGGCTATAGTATTTATGATGCCGGATCACTAAAACAATTACGGCAGAATGAACACAAAACCTATATTCTTCTGGCTCTGGCACTGTTTCTGGTTTTTGTTGTCATGGCCGTGCAATATGAGTCTTTTAAAAATCCTTTTATTATTATGCTGGCCGCATTATTTACCAGCATTGGCGTTGCCCTGGCTTTACAGTTTTCATTACATAATATTTTAACCATGCCGGCTAAAATCGGTATTATTATGCTGGTCGGCATAGTCGTGAATAACTCTATTGTATTAGTGGAACAAATTGAAATTCAGCGGCAAAAAGGTGATGCACTGTTTAATGCCATCACAGAAGCGGCCAGGCTGCGTTTACGACCTATTCTTATGACAAGCATTACAACCGTTGCCGGCATGTTACCCCTGGCTATTGGTCTGGGAGACGGATCGGAAATGCTAAAACCCATGGCTATTATTATTGTTTACGGCCTGAGTTTTTCCATGCTGGTTTCATTATTTCTGCTCCCCCTGTTTTATCAGCTCTTTTATCGGCGAGCAAAATCATGACGCCCTGGTTAATCCCGTCACAGAACAATAGCCTCGAAGAAGATGAGGTGCATATATGGCTTGCCCATTTAACCGTATCTCCCCCCCGTATCAAACAATATTACCCCTTGTTATCAAACGAGGAAAAAGAGCGTAGCGAACGCTTTGTACATTTTATCCATCGCAAACGCTTTATTGCCTCTCACAGTTTTATGCGAACAGCGCTTGCCACTTACCTGCCCTGTAATGCAGAGGATCTGATTTTCAAAAAAGCAGAAAAAGGCAAGCCCGTATTAGTTAGCCAAAAACCATCTGAATCTCTGCATTTTAATCTAAGCCATTCCCATAATCTGGCGTTGCTGGCGATCAGTAAAAATAAAGCGGTGGGTATTGATGTGGAATATATGGATAGAAAAAATGAATGGAAAAAAATTATTCAGCGTTTTTTTACCCCTGAAGAACAGCAGGCTTTATTTTCACTACCGGAAGATCAGCAGCAACAGGCTTTTTTTAAAGTGTGGACGCGCAAGGAAGCCCATATGAAAGTGATTGGTGAAGGCCTGTATCTTTCGCCCACCCAGTTTACAGTTTCGGTTCCACCTGAACAGCCGGCATTTATTCATTACACCAATAAAAAAACCGACCGCCACTGGCAGATGCAGGATATTGTTTTTCAGGAGATGTTTAAGGATTACTGCGGTTGTTTATCGGTTGAAGATGGTTTTAGTGGACTAAAGCAATTTGTTTTCCCGTAACAAGCGCTTTATACAAACTGGCTAAAATCAGCACCTGCCGGACGACTGGGCTGGCTATACACACTCGCCACACGATTACCTGTATTACTGGCTGGCGGCGTGTTGGCACTAGTCTGATCGACTGCCTCCGCCTGCTCATTTTGCTGTTCTGTTTCACTGGATCGAGCCTCCAGCGTTTCTCCCGATTCATTGGCCGATTCCAATTCTTTTTGCTGGGCTTCGGCTTCATCTCGCCGCTGAATCGCTATTTCAAGACGCGCCTGAGCCGCACTGCGGGTTGCATTGGCGGCTACGCTAAAATCCTGGGGTGAAGGCTGAGCCGGTGCCAGAGCCGCACGGCGAACCGTTTCGGATTTATCCAGCTGCTTTTTCGGATCCGCTTCCTGGGAAGTATCCAGCCGGACTTCGCCGCCAATCGCATAAGTATTACCATCCGGGCCTCGCTGATAGGTATAGCTGGGGCCGGAGCTTACATATTGCCCAGCGGCGGCCACATGGGCAGCTTCATGGGCACGCACTTCCCGATCACGGGAGCGCAGTTGCTGGAGAATTTTTTGATCCTGTTGCTGCTGTTCTTTTTCAGCCTGTTTGGCTTTGTCCCCATCCTGCTGACTGGCAGGCGAGGATCGATGAGACGTATCCACCCGCCTTGCGGGCTGGGTGGAGAAAGAAGGGGGATTGGGTGTTTGTGCCGTTATTTCCATTGATTCAGCCTCACAATCAGGCCATCAACAGGACAGAGCCATCAGGCAGTGGTGTTAATAATCGACCCCAGCACTTCATCAAGTGCGGATACAACCTTGGCGGAAGCCTGAACCTGCACCTGGTTCTGCTTTAAACCCACTAACGATGATTCAAGGCTGGTGTCCTGGCCGGTTTGATTCAACTGTTCGGAGCTGGCAATTTCAGAAGCGTTTTTGCGGATACCATCAAGGCCCCGCTGAATTCCCTGAAGTGCACTGCTTTGTACGGATAAGGCGCCCATCTGCTCGGCCCCCTTTTGTTACTGAGTTAGCTGACTTTTACCATAAAAAGGCCGTTTTTTCAAGCTTCCTGGGGCTTTTCAGCCTGTACGGGAGCAGCCTTCTGATCGTCGGTCGCTTCAGCCTGTGCGGGACTCTGTGTTTTTTTGATCTGGTGAGAGGCCAGCATCGAATGCATCTGCCGAGCGGCAACATCAGCAGATGGTGCCATTTGCCGGGGAATATGCTCATCACCCAGTGCCAGCTCCGGGTGAATGTTATCCAGATCCTTGATTTCAGATAAGGGGGGCAATTCATCCAGAGACTTGAGGTTAAAGTAATCCAGAAACTCCCGGCTGGTACCATACATGGCCGGTTTGCCCGGCACATCCTTATGGCCCAGCACCCGAATCCACTCCCGCTCCTGCAGGGTCTTGATGATATGGCTGCTGACGCTAACGCCGCGAATTTCTTCTATCTCGCCGCGGGTAATGGGCTGACGGTAGGCAATCAGCACCAGAGTTTCCAGCAGAGCCCGGGAGTAGCGCGGCGGCTTTTCTTCCCACAGACGCGCCACCCAGGGAGCACTGCTTTCCACCACCTGCATACGGTAGCCGCTGGCCACTTCTTTCAGCTCAACGCCCCTGCCCGCATAATCCTCCTGTAGTGCCTGTAATGCCTGGCGGATTTCATCCTTGCTGGGGCGGTCTTCATCCTGCTCAAATAATTTGTCCAGATGCTGCACATCCAGCGGCTTATCGGCCGAAAACAGAATGGATTCAAGAAGGGTTTTAAGGGTTTGCTGCTGCATGGTTATTCCGCATCGGTTTCAGCTGCTGCCGCAGCCTTGATATAAATAGGGGCAAAGGATTCCGCCTGCACCAGATCAATCATGGATTCTTTCATCAGCTCCAGAATCGCCATAAAGGTCACCACCACACCCCGGCGACCGTCTTTCACCACAAACAGGCTGCTAAATTCCGTAAAGGCATCACAGCTTAAGCTCGATAAAATATTGCTCATACGTTCCCGAATCGACAGGGTTTCCCGCTTGATCTGGTGATGGGTGTACATATCGGCTCGCTTTAATACATCCTGAAAAGCCAGCAACAGCTCCCGTAAATCCACTTCCGGCTCGGGCCGGGTTTTCTCCAGCTCAGGCAGATCAACCGAGGTGAGATAAATATCCCGCTCCATACGGGGGATTTCATTAATATCTTCTGCGGCCTGCTTAAAGCGCTCGTATTCCTGCAGACGGCGAATTAATTCAGCCCGCGGATCATCTTCCTCTTCTGCCGATTCCGGCCGCGGCAGCAGCATGCGGGATTTAATCTCCGCCAGCATGGCGGCCATTACCAGATATTCCGCCGCCAGCTCAAAGCGCATTTCGCCCATCATCTCGATGTACTGCATATATTGTTTGGTGATGCGGGCAATGGGAATATCAAGAATATCCATATTCTGCCGTTTAATCAGATACAGCAGTAAATCCAGCGGCCCCTCAAAGGCCTCCAGAATCACTTCCAGCGCATCCGGCGGAATATACAGATCCTCCGGCAGAACCGTCAGCGGCTCGCCCTGCACTACCGCAAAGGGCATTTCTACCTGCTGCTGGGGCACTGGCTGCTCGGCCAGATTTTCCGCTTCTGCTGCGGGTGATCTATTGTCGACTTCATCTGTCATTAGCGTTGACTCAGCCCCATGGCCTTGCGCACTTCTTCAAGGGTATCCTTGGCCACATCCCGCGCTGCTTCACAGCCTTCATCAATAATCGCCTTAACCGCCGAAGGATCCTCCGTATATTCTCTGGCTCGCTCGCGAATCGGCTTTAGCTCAGCCACTACCGCATCAATCACCGGCTGTTTGCAATCCACACAGCCTATGCCCGCCGATTTACAGCCCTGCTGCACCCATTCTTTGGTGCTGTCATCCGAATACACCTCATGGAGCTGCCATACCGGGCAGCGGGCCGGATCACCCGGATCCGTGCGCCTGACCCGGTTAGTATCCGTGGGCATGGTACGCAGCTTTTTGGCCACTTCATCGGGATCTTCCCGCAATGAGATGGTATTGCGATAGGACTTGGACATTTTACGTCCATCCAGACCCGGCATTTTGGAAGCCGGTGTCAGCAGCGCCTGTGGCTCGGGCAGGATGATTTTGCCAGAGCCTTCCAGATAACCGAATAAACGCTCCCTGTCCCCCAGGGATATATTCTGCTGGGATTCCAGCAAAGCCTGGGCCACATCCAGCGCCTGACCGTCGCCCTGCTCCGTATAGCGGCGGCGCAGATCACGGTATAACTTGGCGTTTTTCTTACCCATTTTGGCAATCGCCGCTTCCGCCTTTTCTTCAAAGCCCGGCTCACGGCCATAAATATGATTAAAGCGCCGGGCCACTTCCCGGGTCAGCTCCACGTGGGCTACCTGATCCTCACCTACGGGCACCTGACCGGCCTTGTACACCAGAATATCCGCCGATTGCAGCAGGGGGTAACCTAAAAAGCCGTAGGTGGCCAGATCCTTTTCCTTTAATTCAGCCTGCTGATCCTTATAGGTAGGCACCCGCTCCAGCCAGCCCAGAGGCGTAATCATGGATAACAGTAAATGCAATTCTGCATGTTCCGGTACCCGTGACTGCACAAAAATCTTCGCAGCACCGGGGCTAACGCCCGCTGCCAGCCAGTCGATCACCATATCCTGGGTGCTTTCACCGATAATGCGAGGGTCTTCATAATGGGTGGTTAAGGCATGCCAGTCGGCCACAAAAAAGAAGCACTCAAACTCATGCTGTAGATTTACCCAGTTTTTCAATACGCCATGGTAATGGCCTAAATGCAGTAAACCTGTGGGGCGCATACCCGACAGAACCCGTTGATGTTGCGCAGGTACAGAACTCAAAATATTTCCTTAGGCAATGCCAAAAAAGAGATAAAACTGTTGTTGTAATGATTGAACCATAGGGTGCAGTATTTTACCCAGAAATCCGCTGGCAAGCAGCAAAATCACCAATAAGATTCCAATTCTTTCAAAGCGAATAAAATAATGGGCCGCCCGTAAAGGCATAACGCCGGTAATAATGCGCCCTCCATCCAGCGGCGGCAGGGGTAACAGGTTTAATACCAGCAGCACCAGATTAATGCCCACGCCCCAGCCGGACATGGCAATCAGCAGGGTTCTAAGCGCCCCGCCTGCCAGCAAATGCACACTGGCCGTCATTAATAAGGCCCAGAAAATCGCCATCAAAAAGTTTGCCGCCGGCCCGGCCAGCGCCACCAGTGCCATATCTTTTAAGGGGTTTGCAAAGCGGGATGGATTGACCGGCACCGGTTTAGCCCAGCCAAACGGAAATCCCAGCAATATCACCATAACAATCGGCACCAGCACAGTGCCTACCGGGTCGATATGTTTAAGGGGATTAGCGGTCAGGCGCCCCAGTGATTTGGCCGTATCATCCCCCAGCCAGTAAGCCACCAGTCCATGGGCGGTTTCATGGAGGCTGACCGCCAGCAAAATGGGAATGGCGGCAATGAGAATATCGTTCATCGCCTAATCCAGCCCGTGGTCCACGCCCTTGCCCTGGCGCACAATCACTGGCGGCTTTTCCACCATATTAATCACCGTGGTCGGCTCAAAGCCGCAATAGCCCCCGTCAATCACCAGATCCACCTGATGCTCCAGCAACTGACGAATTTCATAGGGATCGGTTTCCGGCATATCCTGACCCGGCATAATCAGGGTGGAACTCATAATCGGCTGCCCCAGCTCGTCCAGCAGTGCCCGCACAATGGGATTATCCACCACGCGAATGCCGATAATGCGCCGTTTGGGATGCATTAGCCGGCGCGGCACTTCATGGGTAGCCTTGAGCAAAAACGTATAGGGGCCGGGGGTCAGAGACTTGAGCAGACGATAGTCTGAATTATCCACCTTGGCATAGGTGGCAATCTCCGACAGATCACTGCACACCAGAGTAAAGTTATGCTTGTCATCCACCTGTCGCAGGCGGCGCAGGCGCTCCATGGCGGACTTATCCCCAATATGGCAGCCCACCGCATAGCTGGAGTCGGTGGGATAAACCACCAGACCGCCGTCACGGATGATTTCCACCGCCTGATAAATCAGACGCTGCTGGGGATGGCTGGGATGTATTTCAAAAAACTGGCTCATAGGGGCGCTATTGTGAAGCAAAGCGGCGGCGGGTAAAAGCCAAAGCGCTAAACTTCCGCAGAAAAAAGCTGTCTTCTTAAAACAGCCATGTATAATTTCATGTTGAAATACACTCAGGACACTGCAATACCCCTATGAAAATGATTTTTGATTTGTTCCCGGTGATACTGTTTTTTGTCAGTTATCATCAGGCGGACGCCATAATAAACCACTTCCCGGTTGGCGATATTATCGACCTTAGCCAGTCACAGGTGATTGTTGCCACCATACTCGCTACCTCCATTGCCATTATCGCCAGCTTTATACAGGTATCTCTTTACTGGCTGAAAAACCGCCGTTTTGAAAAAATGCACATTATTTCATTAGTGCTGATCTCGGTAATGGGCGGCATCACCATCGCCTTTGGCAATCCGGCCTTTATCCAGTGGAAACCCACCCTGCTGAACTGGATATTTGCCGGGGCTTTTCTGGGCAGCCAGTATGTTGGCGAAAAAAGCCTGGTGCAGCGCATGATGGGCGGGCAGATCTGCCTGCCGGAGCTGATCTGGAAACGGCTGAATCTATCCTGGGTGATCTTCTTTATATTCAGCGGCCTGGCCAATTTATATGTGGCTTTTTATTACGCCACCGATCTGGATGAAAAAACCCGCATGGATAATTGGGTCAACTTCAAACTGTTTGGTCTGATGGGCCTGACCTTTGTATTCGTTATTGCCCAGGGCATTTACCTGAGCCGCTATATGAAAGATGAAAGCCCCGACCCTGAAGAGAATTCATAAATGCTGTACGCCATTATTGCCGAAGATAAGCCCGGTACATTACAAAATCGCCTCAATGCCCGCCCCGATCACCTGGCCCGTCTGCAAACATTACAGAATGAAGGCCGCTTAATCATCGCCGGCCCTCACCCGGCCATAGATGCCAATGACCCCGGCGATGCAGGCTTTAGCGGTAGCCTGGTAGTGGCGGAATTCAATAGTCTGGAAGATGCGCAAAGCTGGGCAGATAATGACCCTTATATCAGCGCCGGGGTTTATGAAAAAGTCACCGTTAAGCCTTTTAAAAAAGTATTTCCGGCTTAATATGCCCGCATCATTCTGATAAAACAGATAACAGCAGAGCTAAACTTTAGCTTGCCCTGCCGCCTAAAATCATTAGAATAGCCGCTCGGTTGTCACACAGCCGAAACCTGCCTTAAATGCCAGAGTGGTGGAATTGGTAGACACGTCGGATTCAAAATCCGATGCTAGCAATAGCGTGCCGGTTCAAGTCCGGCCTCTGGTACCATTTTAATCAATACCTTATACGCCCTTCAGCTTTCCTGCATTTTCTTAAAAATTTTAATGTAGACACTATGTAGAAAGCCAAACTGTTAGTGTTATTTCCAGCTATGCACCTTTGTGCCCTGAAATCCAGACAACAGCTCCCTTAAGTGTGCACTCATCACTAAAGCTATACTCTTGACTTACCAAAAGACATAAGTACACTGTACATATGAAAAAGCTGGCGTTTGAGTGGGACACAAAGAAAGACAAATCCAATGTTCGAAAACATGGCATTACATTTGATGAAGCCCGCACTGTCTTCTACGATGAAAATGCAATTCAATTCTTCGATCCAGAGCATTCTGATGAAGAGGATCGTTTTATCCTGCTTGGCTCTAGTTTCAATTTAAAAACATTAGTTGTTTGTCACTGTTTTAGAGAAAATGAAACATTAGTCAGAATTATATCGGCTAGAAAAGCAGATAAAGATGAAGAACAATATTATTGGAGTAAAAGACAATGAAAGCTCACTACGATTTTTCAAAAATGAAGGGAAAAAAAAACCCTTACATTAAACACCTGAAGCAGCCCATTACAATGCGTCTTGATTGTGAGTCGGTAGAGTATTTTAAATCCCTGGCAGAAGAATCGGGTATACCATATCAGACTTTAATAAATCTTTATTTACGTGATTGCGCAATTAATCATCGCAAACTTAAAATGGAATGGGCGTCATAAGCCTGACACATAGTTGCATCGGGCCTTACAATACGGCGCTTTTTGTATTCTTTCAAAGCGTGCCGTTTTGAATTCCCAGTAAGCAAGGTTTAAAAGGCTCGATATTCTACCCCAGACTTCTCAAACCAGAACCGGCCAGATATAAAACTCAGGCAAATACTTCTGCCCCACTCCTACCGCACCTTTATTAATATACAATGCCATGGCCCAGTCCGGTTCAAAAACACTGGTTGTGGATGACCAGTAAACATCTTTAATATTGTCAAAAAACGCGCTTCCTGCCAGCGCTGGACTGGATTGTGAACAATCCACCAGAGATTCCAGCTCATTAATATTGGGTAGTCGCCATTGGCGGGCTGGATTTTTCTGATTAAGCGCTTCAATAAAAGACAGGGCATCTGGCCAGCTCAGTGGCCTGTTACTCATGGCCGCCTGTTTGGCCCAGCGTATGCCGGTTAAACAATCCTCAACAATATCCTCAGCTGATTTAAAGCGGGGCTGAGGCCATACACGCCCGCTAAGGATTTCTCCATCCTGACCGCTGCCTTCACAGTCGATCTGCTCCCCATTGCTGTTATAACATTGTCGCTGACCTGTTTGCGGTAAGGCGCCATTACCCCTGCCTCTTACCGGCCAGCTTAAATAGCTCTGATCTTTGCCGCCGTAGAACATGCGCCCGCCTTCCAGATGCACATACCAGGCATAATCCGGGCTGATGGCGGCTGTGCTTGATGTCCAGTACCAGCCTAAAAAAACATCGGTAAACGGGTGACCGGCCGGTAATGCGGGGCGGTGATTGTGAAAACTGAGCAGGCTGCGCAGTTCGCGCCGATTGGGTAGCCGCCAGTCATTAAAACCCAGCATATTTTGCCGGTTCATATCCGCAATAAAATCCAGTGACTCCTGCCAGCTTAAAGGAAAGTCGGCGAAATTGGATTTGCGTGTCCAGTACAGGCCCGTTAAATGATCTTTTACTATTTCACCATTAACACTGAAGCGCGGCGAAGGCCAGGCAAGGCCGGCCTGAAATTCAGCATCCTGACCACTACCTGCACATTCAATGACATTGCCCTGTGTGTCATAACAGTTTATCTGCCCTGTCCACAGGCTGGGTCGAACAATTGGGCTCATGTTATTATCCTTTAAAACAGCTTTAATAAAATGAATCGGCGATACTGTATAGATTATGGCAAAACCTGAAACCACAAGCATTAGCTGGCCGGAAAACCTAAATCCCCTGACGATTAAGGAACGCCGGGCAATGTCCAGTAATATTCTGCCTCAACTTGAATCTTTACTGGCCAGTGAAAAAATTCCTCTGCAACAGTTTAGCCAAAGCCAACTTGAGTCTTTATATATTCCTTTTGCCCACTGGCTGGCAAGCCTGCATGATAATCGCCCGCTGGTTATTGGTATTAATGGTGCTCAGGGCGCAGGCAAAACGACTTTTTGCAAAGTGACAGGCCTGTTGCTTGAGCAGCTGTTTAATAAAAACATTGTCAGCTTTTCCATTGATGATTTATATAAAAGCCAGCAACAGCGGCAGGCGCTGGCCGATCAAATACATCCTTTATTTAAAACCCGCGGTGTACCGGGCACCCACAATATTGAACAGGGCATTAAAATATTAAAACAGCTTGGGGATCAGAATATCACCGATTGTCTAATACCCGTATTTGATAAGGCAGCAGATAATCCATTACCACAGACCCAATGGAAGCCCGTTAAAAGCCATTGCGATATTATTCTATTTGAAGGCTGGTGTGTGGGCAGCTGTGCTCAAACAGCTGAACAGTTAAAACATCCCATTAATCAGCTGGAAGAAGAGGAAGATGGTGAAGGCATCTGGCGAAACCATATTAACCGGCAACTACAAAATAGCTATGCCGAATTGTTTTCCATGATTGATATTATGCTCATGCTGAAAATTCCCGACTTTAACAAGGTATATGAATGGCGAAAGTTACAGGAACAAAAACTCAAAAAGTCACTCACCGGAAAAATAGATAACACCATGAACGATCATGATATAAAACGCTTTATTATGCACTTTGAAAGAATCACAAGACATAATCTGGAAAACATGCCAGAGCGAAGCGATATTGTTTTTCATCTCAATAACAATCACCAGATTCAATCAGTCGATACTCGACTTAAAGGCTAATAAGCATGGCTCTTGCCTGAGATAAGGCTCCATACAAGCCGATATTTTCATTACAGACCAGTTTAACACTTAAGGCTTCCATATTGGCTGTCATCGGCCCCTTGTTTATAAACGCCTGAATAAAACGCTCAGTGGATAAGGCCGGTTTTATTTTGGCGGCAATACCACCGGCAATATAAACTTCTGATAGCGGATAATAGTGCAAGGCAATATTGCCGGCGGCGGCACCATATATTTCAATAAATAAATCCAGTGTCATCTGACACAGATAATCACTGCCAGATAATGCCGCCTGGCTAATCATTTGTGCGGGGTCATTTTCTTTAAAAGATTTTTTTATACTTTCGGATTCAGGTATTTTTTTAATCTGCTTTAAAAACTGATAAATCCTGAATAAGCCGCTACCGGATAAAAAAGTTTCCAGACTCACATGAGAAGATGAAGCCTGCATCCAGGATAATAATTCACATTGAAGCGGGCTTTCAGCTGCAAAGCCGGCATGCCCGGCTTCACTGGAACAAACCCGGTAACCATCCCCTAACCAGATTATATGCGCCGCGCCCAAACCGGTTCCCGCACCAATCACCACCGCATCAGCAGGCGACTGACTGGCTGATTTTATGCCCGGCTGCAAAACTTCCATGTCTTCATCCTTAACATCTAATACTCCATAAGCGGCGGCAGTAAAATCATTAATAATTTTGACACGGGGAATATTTAATTCATCTGCAAGCTGCTGCTCACTGAGCACCCAGGGAAGATTGGTTACTGTAACCTCACCGGATTTAACCGGGCCAGCCACTGCAAAGCAGGCTGCATCTATGGTGTTTTTAATATTAGTTTCAGTCAGGAATGTTTTTACAACCTCAACCAGACCAGCATATTGTGAACTCAAATAGGACTTCTCAATCAATGTATCACTATGGCCATTGTCCAGTATCTGCAAAAGCAGGCGTGTGTGTGTCCCCCCAATATCGGCAGCCAGAATCATCATTTTTATCTTCCGTTTTTTAAAGTCACATTCAGATCAACATTGTATTAGAATAATGCATCTTATAAGGATCTATTTAAAGCCGAGCCATTATGAAAATTAATCATATACAGAGCACACCCTTTAGCGATCAAAAGCCGGGAACCTCCGGTTTAAGAAAAAAAGTTCGCGTTTTTCAACAGCCACATTATCTGGAAAACTTTGTTCAGTCTATTTTTAATATTGCCCAGAGCCTCAAGGGAGGCCTGCTGGTTCTGGGGGGTGATGGCCGCTTCTACAATGGCCATGCAATCCAGATTATTTTAAAGATGGCTGCGGCCAATGGGGTTAAGCGCGTGATGGTGGGAACAAACGGCCTGCTATCCACCCCTTCTGTGTCATGCATTATCCGAAAATATAAGGCCGATGGGGGCATTATCCTCTCTGCCAGCCATAATCCAGGAGGCGCTGATGGAGACTTTGGCATTAAATTTAATATCTCCAATGGCGGCCCTGCCCCTACCTCTTTTACCGATGCGGTTTATGAGGCCAGTAAAACGATCCATGAATACAGGATCGCCGATATAGAGCCGGTAAATATCGATACACCCCGGCGCTTTGTTATAGGCGATATGCAAGTGGATGTTATTGATTCAGTCGCTGATTACAGTGAAATGATGGAGCAGTTATTTGACTTTCCCGCCATCCGCTCCCTGTTTACATCCGACCAACTGCAAATGTGTTTTGATGCCATGCATGCGGTAACCGGCCCTTATGCAATCGAAATATTTGAAAAGCGATTACAGGCTCAGGCGGGTACGGTGATTAATGGCATTCCAAAAGAGGATTTTGGCGGCGCTCATCCAGATCCTAATCTGGCCCATACAAAAGAATTAACCGATCGCCTTAATTCACCATCAACAAAGACTAATTTTGGCGCGGCTTCCGATGGTGATGGTGATCGCAATATGATTATCGGCAAAAATTTCTTTGTAAACCCAAGCGATAGTCTGGCCATAATGACCGCCAATGCCCATTTAATACCCGGCTATAAAGACGGCATTGTGGGTGTGGCTCGATCACTTCCCACCAGCCGCGCGGTTGATAAGGTCGCGGCAGCAAATAATATAAGCTGCTATGAAACCCCAACCGGCTGGAAATATTTTGGCAATTTACTGGATGATAATCGCATTACCCTGTGTGGAGAAGAAAGCTTTGGCTCCGGCTCTAATCATATCCGTGAAAAAGATGGTCTCTGGGCAGTTTTATTCTGGTTGAATTTAATTGCTGTTAAACAGCAGAGTGTTGAAGACATTACCCGTGCCCACTGGAAGCAGTATGGCCGACACTATTACACGCGGCATGATTACGAGGCCATTGACAGTGATATTGCTGCCCGCTTAATGGAACATTTAAGAGCACAAAGCACCTCTTTGGCCGGTAAAAGGTTTTCATCTTATCAGGTTCAGCTATGTGATGACTTCCGTTATCTTGACCCGGTTGATAAGAGCGTAACGGAACACCAGGGTGTACGGGTATTGTTTGAAGATGAATCGCGGATTGTGTATCGCCTGTCAGGCACGGGCACCGAAGGGGCGACTCTTCGCGTTTATATTGAGCGTTATGTCGCTGATCCACAGCAGCATGATATGGATACTCAGCAGGCGCTGGCTGAATTGATTCATATTGCGGGTGAACTGGCTGAAATTAAAGCGCGCTGCCAGCGCGATCAGCCTGATGTTATTACCTGATTTTATTTAATTTTCACTTTGTAAAGGAGGGTGGGTGAGATTGCAGTCTGCTGGAAATCTCCCCCGGCCCCTCTTTGTTAAAGAGGGGTGTTCATTTCTATTCTGATTGTATCTGACCTTAGCTTTATTCGCTTTGATCTTCTTTAAAAAAGGATTTGGGGAGATGACTGTCTGCTGGAAATCCCCCCGACCCCTCTTTATTAAAGAGGGGTGTTCATTTCTATTCTGATTGTATTTGACCTTAGTTTATTCGATTTGATCTTCTTTAAAAAAGGATTTGAGGAGATGACTGTCTGCTGGAAATCTCCCCCGCCCCTCTTTGTTAAAGAGGGGTGGTCATTTCTATTCTGCTTTTTATATGCTGATTATATTCAAGCTTAGTTTAATGCTCTGTAACCTCCCCCTTTGAAAAAGGGGGACTGAGGGGGATTAAAGTTTTTCACTATCCAGCTTCCATATATCCCGGTTATATTCAGCCATGGTCCTATCGGTTGAAAAAAATCCACTATTGGCTGTATTTAATATACTCATCCTGACCCAGCGGGGCTGGTCCCGATATGCCTGAGATACAGCCTCCTGTGCATTGATATAGCTTCTAAAATCTGCCAGAGTCAGCCATGGGTCATGGGGTCGCATTAAGGATTCTATAATCTCATCAAATATTCCCGCTTCAAAAGAATTAAAGTGACCACATTCCAGTAAATGCATGACCTGTTTTAAGTCTTCATCCTTATTAACAATAATATCCGGCCGATAATGACGACGGCGGGCTTCAACCTCATTGGCTTTCATGCCAAACAAAAAGAAGTTATCCTTGCCGACCGCATCCAGTATCTCGATATTGGCGCCATCATAAGTTCCAATGGTAATGGCCCCGTTCATCATAAACTTCATATTGCCGGTTCCCGATGCCTCCTTACCGGCAGTTGATATTTGTTCAGACAAATCAGTTCCCGGACAAATCACTTCCATTTTGGATACCCCATAATTGGGAATAAAGGCCAGCTTTAATTTGTCGCCTACCTGAGGATCATGGTTGATGACCTCGGCAACATTATTAATCAGCTTAATAATTAATTTTGCAATACGATAACCGGGCGCTGCCTTGCCGCCAATTAATACACAGCGATTGGTCCAGTTTTCTGTATCACCCTTTTTGATGCGGTTATACAGATGAATAACATGCAAAACATTTAACAGCTGACGTTTATATTCATGGATGCGTTTAACCTGCACATCAAATAATGCATCGACTTTAAAATCAACCTGGCACTGTTCCTTAACCAGATCAGCCAGTCGCTGTTTATTCTGCTGTTTAATCTCATGCCATCGCTGAGTAAAATCAGCATCATCCAGATAATCTTTTATGCCTGATATATTTTCAAGATGACTCACCCAGTCATTGCCAATTTTTTCCGAGATATGTGCTGTCATCAGTGGATTGGCATGGGCAATCCAGCGCCTGGGGGTAACGCCATTGGTTTTATTATTAAA
>JALTRC010000025.1 GCA_026998145.1 Gammaproteobacteria bacterium | reverse complement strand
AAGCCTTTTCCATTTTTGAGTGGGCGACCTATGCTGCCATTGTTGCGGTTGTTATATCTGCGATAGCCGTTTTCAAAACACGCTCTCAGTCTCAACAACGAGGAATGCTGCTGGCGATAACCGGTATTGTGCTAAGCGTACCGGTGATATCAACCACCGCTTTATTTGAATACAGCGCAAGCGCCTATCCCAAAATTAATGATATCACTACGGACACTCAGGACCCGCCATCTTACTGGGATGTGCCCAACCCGATTGAGTACCCTGGAGAGTCCTTCGCAGAAAAACAGTTAGCGGCTTATCCAGATTTAAAACCATTGGCCTTATCGGTTTCTCAGGAGAAAGCTTTTGAAAAAGCCCTGGAAGTTGTGACTAAAAATGGCTGGGAAGTGATCGCAAGCGATGCCGATGAAGGACGAATTGAAGCGGTCGACACCTCTTTATTGTTTGGTTTTAAAGATGAAATTGTTGTACGAGTGGCTGCATCGGATGAAGGCTCAATTATTGATATTCGCTCCCGCTCGCGCATCGGTCGAATTGATCGTGGTGTCAATGCCAAACGCATTCGGCGCTATCTTGACGCATTAAAGCAAACAACTACATCGTTATAAAAACAATACAACAGAACCCGTTTGAGCCTGTATATGCAGGCTCTAAAATAATGTAGAGAGTTAAGCATGACACAATTAAACATAACTATTTTATCTAATAACCCCGCCGGTGGACGCTGCACACTTTACACAAATTATGCTCAAACACTATCAAATTCACTTGGCTTTGACATGCAAACTATTTACCCCGATGAAGATCATACTCACAGCGCACCCGGCTTATTGCTGGATGGTAACCCGGTGATGCCAAATGATGGCTTCATTATTGATGCTGATGATCTTTGTCGTGCCATTGAACAAACGGGGTTCGATAATGCTGATCTGACTGAAGTTCATAAAAAGCTGGATAACCTGATAGAAGACTTAATGAGTGGTGTTTAGAAATCCCCTTGATAGTCGCTCGTAATTACAAGCAATGAGGTTAGTTAATATGCACAATCCAATCTATCTGGACCACAACGCAACAACCCCTGTTGATCCACAGGTAGCGGATGCTATTGAACCCTATTTAAGACAACATTTTTTTGGCAACCCTTCGTCTAACCATATATATGGTCAACGAGCACACGATGCGGTGGAAAAGGCCCGTTATCAGGTTGCCACATTAATCGGCGCGCAGCATGATGAAATACTCTTTACCGGCTGCGCCACTGAAGCCAATAATCTGGGTATTCGAGGCGTTGCTGAGGCCATGCGTAATAAAGGGCGTCATATTATTACATCCTCGATAGAGCATCCTTCGGTAAGTGCTCCATTACAATTACTCAAAAGAAATGGCTGGGAAGTCACTGTTCTACCCGTGGACAAGTATGGCCTGGTCAGCGTTGAATCTGTAAAAAATGCATTGCGCCCAGATACCGTATTGGTGTCTATTATGCATGCCAATAATGAAGTCGGCACAATCCAGCCTATTTCAGAAATCTCTGACATGGTTCGCCCCAAAGGCATTTTATTGCACACCGATGCGGCTCAGTCCGTGGGGAAAATCCCGGTATCTGTAGATCATCTTGGTGTTGATTTACTCACTCTTGCTGGGCATAAGTTTTATGCCACAAAAGGTATTGGTGCACTTTATGTGCGTAAAGGCACACCGATTGAACCACTAATTGTAGGCGCAGGCCACGAACAGGGCTTACGACCGGGCACAGAAAACGTACCAGCTATTGTCGGTATAGGTAAAGCAGCAGAATTGATTTATAAGAGCGATGGTTTCGAGGGTATTACACTTCGTATATTACGGGATATTTTACATGAGCGCTTATTAGAGGCCGTACCCGATTTAAAACTCAATGGGCATCCAGATATGCGTCTACCCAACACACTGAACGTCTCTTTCCCCAACATTACAGGCAGAGAATTGCTCAAACAAGCCGCCAATGATGTTGCAGCATCTCTAGGCTCAGCCTGTCATGAAGAGTCTGATAAAGTTAGTGGTGTCCTCGGCGCCATGGGCTTATCACAACAAAGAGCACAGGGTGCAGTTCGATTTTCGGTTGGTGTGTCTACTTCAATATCTGATATAGAATGGGCTGCAAGCACATTAGTATCGGCACTGTGTGAATGTGGATTGAAAAGTGCATGCCATATCCCCGATAAAAATAAATTAATCAGCAATAAACAGATTTACCCCCATTGATGTGTAAAATAAGCCTCCGTATTATTTAAACACCCAAATTAAACACTCTGGTTAAACATCCAGACTAACTAAATTTAAAGGCTATGGTAAATGAGTACATTTTCCTGCGAACAATTAAAACAGCAACTCCAACAGGTGATCGTTGGACAGGAAGACTTGTTAGACAGACTTATCATTGCACTAGTCAGTGGTGGCCACGTATTACTGGAGGGGCCACCCGGGCTGGCTAAAACCACCGCGGTGCATGCACTGGCCGGTAGTGTACATGCGTCTTTTCAGCGCATTCAGTTTACCCCCGACCTGATGCCGGGGGATCTCACCGGCAGCGAAATATTTGAGCCGGATAAGGGCTCATTTCGTTTTCAGCCCGGCCCCCTGTTCCATGAAATTGTACTGGCCGATGAAATCAACCGTGCCCCACCCAAGGTACAATCAGCCTTGCTTGAAGCAATGGCCGAACACCAAATTACCGTAGGGGCTGAAACACATATATTACCGCCTTTATTTATGGTGTTGGCCACTCAGAACCCACTGGAAAATGCGGGCACCTATAGCTTGCCGGAAGCTCAGCTGGATCGTTTTTTGTTTCACCTGATTATGCAATACCCCAGCCATGAAGAAGAAATTGAAATACTCAGGCGTACCCGTAAAGTTGATGATGGAAGACTCGACGCAAACTTAAAATCCATTGCTAAGCCAGAGGATATTCTTTCCTTACGATTACAACTCAATGGCATTCATGTTGAGCCTTCAATCGAAAAATATGTGATTGAACTGGTGGCGGCCAGCCGTGATATTAAAACCTACATTCCCGAATGGGACGGGCTGGTTAAAGCCGGTTCTTCGCCCCGTGGTGCTATTTCATTATTACGTGCGGCGAGTACACGCGCCCTGCTCGCAGATCGCGATTACGTGATTCCTGAAGATGTCATTGATTTGGCGGTAGACGTACTGCGGCACCGTTTAGTGCTGGATTTCTCCGCTCAGGCTGAAGGCATTGATGGCAAACAAATCATTACAAAGCTACTTGAAAAAGTTGATGCACCCTAAATTTATCATGAGCCTGTAATATGCGCCGCAAAGACCTGCAACGCCTGCAACAGCCCTTACTCGATTCACAGGCCATTAATCAATGCATTCAACATGGGCATCAGTGGAACGGTGATGGCTTACCATTAAGCATGCGTGAAATACGCCTGGGCGGAAGTGGTGATTTAAGCTCGACTCAACAAGGAAGTGGTATCGACTTTAGTGAAACCCGGCCTTACCAGCCTGGTGATGAACCGCGGCACATTAACTGGCGTGCAACCGCACGTACCGGCAAACCACAGGTACGTGTGTTTCATAAGGACTTATCCCCTCAATGTTATTTTTTAATTGATCGTCGGGCAAGCATGCGCTTTGGTACACGCAGTCGTTTAAAAGTAACACAAGCAGCCCGGTTATCGATTTTTCTGGCCAGCTGGGAAGCACAGGCAGGTACGGAGCTGGGCGCTTTAATATTAAACGAAACACCGAAGTGGCAAACAGCCACAAATGGCCAGCAGGGTATTTATCAACTCGCGAAGTTTGCAAGTCTTGCTGCGCCTCCTCTAGATACCCATTCAACATTTAGTCTGAAACGCGCATTATCATTACTCACAAAACAAATACCACAAGGTAGCCATGTTTATTTACTCAGTGATTTCTATGATTTAAATAATGAAATGCAGGCTCAACTTTATGAACTGGGTCAACAGCACCGCGTGCTTGCCATCCATATATATGATGCAGCCGAACGCCAATTATCGAATGCTGGACATTTAAATTTATGCTGGGGAGAACAACATGGATTAGAAAGTAATTCACTAGTCGATACCGGCAGCCATAAAATACAAAAAGCTTATCAGTTTAGTTTTAATGAGCGACAGCAAAACATAAAACAACGTTGTAAAAAATCCGGCATCCATTTCATCTCAATTTGTAGTCAGACAGATAATCTTGCAGAAGCTCTTCAGGCAACAGAAAAATGAGTAAAATTGAGCTAGAAAAAATAGCAGACATTTTACCGCCGTCTGCACCTCAAAATGAAACAGATGCTATCTGGATAGTACTAATCAGTTTCATATTATTAATTGCTATTGTCGTTATAAAACATTACCGGTCTGATAAACAACAACTTAAACGGATTCAAAAAAAATATAACAATAAAAAAATCAACCAGAGACAGTTAGCGTTGACTATTTCAAATATGTTAAAAAATAATACAGAGAAAAAACACTTAAATAAAACATTTAATGAACAATTACAGGCAGCCTGCTTTAGTCGTAACGGTGTAGATGAGCACACAATGAACCTTTTAATCAGTCAGACAAAAAAATGGATCTAGCGGTTCTTCTATCTGATTATGAATTGCTTCAGCCTGAATGGCTGTGGTTGATCACGCCCCTCATTATCTATATATTTATCAGACCCTTTTTGATAAAAAAACAATGGATAAAACAAAACAATCAACCCAGTACGATAAGCGTAAAACACCCTTATGCATTGGATAACACCGCATTACATCTTAAAACAAAACAATCAACAAATATTTTTACAACACTGCTTGCAGGTAGTTTAATAGCATTGGCGCTGGCACAACCAATACATCGGGGAGAAAAAGTAACAACCGCAGATACATCAGCCGATATTATGCTGATTATCGACACCTCGATTAGTATGGTCATCAGAGATTATCAACTCGACGGAAAACGTGTTGATCGAATGACCATGACACAGACTTTACTGGATCGTTTTTCCAGACGCTTTAGCGGGCAACGTATCGGCATTGTGATTTTCGGTGATCCACCGCAAATTTTTCTTAAACCCAGCAAAGATAAAGACCTTGTTCGTCACCTTATTCATCGTTTAGAGCCGACCGTTTCTGGCCGAATGGCTGCACTGGGTGATGCAATTGCTATTGCAGCTGATTTTGTTAAATCGGATAAACAATCCAAAAAAACTGTATTGGTATTAATTAGTGATGCGACCACTCCCGTTGGAAAGTTGTCTCCCATAGAGGGTGCAAAACGAGCTGCCGAATCCAATACGGTATTACATACCATTGCCATTGGTTCAACAGACACGACAAAAAATAATATGTCTGCCAGTCAAATGGGTGAACTGATTTATGAAGCAAGCGATGTAGAATTATTAAGTGAAATGGCCAAAATAACCGGTGGTGAAAGTTTTCATGGTACCGATGTAAAATCAATTGATGCGGCATTAGATTATATCGAAAAACGCCATCAGGTGAAATCGAGTGACCGTTTTTCTCCGCGAAAAACACAGGCACTATATTTTTGGCCTTTATTATTGGCCATATTATTATTAGGCATGAAAGAGCTCTTTTCTATCCGCAACAAAAAAAGCTCAAACGCATGAATTATTTTTTAACTCAACTCTACTGGAGGGAATCACTGTGGTTATTGCTGGCCTTTTTACCACTCTTTATAATGGCATGGAAAAGCTTGCATCATAACCTCAGCTTAAAGCAATATGCCGATGTTGATTTGCTACCCTGGATAACACTACCTCATGCGCAGAGAAAAACGCATTGGAAGAATATTCAACAATTTATAATATGGGTTTTACTGGCCATTTCCGCAGCGGGGCCTCGCCTGCTTATATCCGCACCTGAAAAAATACTACCCCCTCAGAGTGCTGCGATTATCATTGTCGATCACTCTCGCTCTATGCAGGCTAATGATGTTTACCCAAGCAGACAAGCCATTGCCGATAAGATGATTGAACAATGGACTCAAGCAAATGAAAATCAGAAGCTAAAGAATATAAAATTAGGTTTAGTTATTTTTTCCGGTGCATCACACATTATGTTACCGGCTACATTTGATATAAATGCACTGCATGAGAGTGCGTTGCTATTAAATGAAATACAACTACCGACTCACGGCAGTGCTATTACTGAAGCGCTTTTACAAAGTCAGTTGCTATTAAAAGATGTATCGGGCGAACGCACGATTATATTATTAACGGATGGCGATATTACAAAGCATGAATTTATACGACTCAAAAATATAATTAATAAATTACAGAAAGACAACATTACATTACATATTCTAGGTATCGGTTTGCCATCACCGGTTGCGTTAACAGATACCGCAGGTCACTGGTTGAAATTTAACAATAAGGCCGTACAAACTCGGCTCAAAGAAAATGAATTACGACAATTATCCAACGATATCATTTACGCAAGACTCAACCCTGATACGCATAATCAACTTTCCAATGTCTGGCAACCGGCAAGGATTAAAATATCAGAAAAAAACCAGAATAAGGCCAGCTGGAATGAGTTATTTTACTGGCCATTGTTAGCCGCTATATTGTTGATTTTTTTAAAACAATTCAGCTTAGAAAAGCTAAAAAAAGTTCAAGCACTGACTGTAATATTTATAAGCTTAATTTTGATACTACCTACGAATGAAGTACATGCTGATAATATGCAAACAAGCTCTGATGTATTAATACAAGCATATCAGGCATGGGAAAAACAGGATTATACTCAGGCAGCAAAGTTATACTCAAAAACAAAGGGGTACATGGCGCGCATGGGCGAAGGTGCCAGCTGTTTTCGTATCCAACAAATAGAATGCGCCATCACCTCATTTAGTCACGCAGCATGGGAAGCAGAAACTGACACTCAACGAGGTCAGGCAGCTTTTAATTTAGCTAATAGTTTTTTTAAACAAGGTGATTTCAAGTCAGCTATCCAATTATATAAAGACGCATTACGTTATCAGCCTGAACAAGCAAACTACAAAAACAACCTGGAATTCACAATAGAAGTTCAACAAAACATTGAACGCTATTTACGCTTATTGGCAAATAGGGATAGCAACTTACAGGAAGGCTTAGGCAACATCGAATCAGTCATAAATTTTAACAATGACCGAGTCTCTACAATGGATATTAGTTCCTCAAGAAGATCAAAAGACTTAGCATCCATCTTATCAAAGCCCGGCAATTTAACTGAACAACAACTTACAACATATTTACTAAGACAGCAGAATTTTTTAAAGCTATCAGCCACATCAAAAGCTAGCCAGCAACAAAAGAACGACTGGAGCCGATTTAGTAATGACAACCCCACTGCTGCAAATAAAATTCAATTCTGGCAACGCTTGTTTGAGTTAGAAGAAGGTATACCTGCACACCCTCAAACACCTAAAACTATACAGGGTGTGCGCCCATGGTAAACAGACTGCTCATTGCCTCTATATTCATGTTTTATATAGTCACACCGGTGCACGCACAGGACACAATCTTAGAAGACAAACTAACGGTACAGGTATCGAAAACGGAAAAACAATTGGGACAATATTTCAGAATCACTATTAATTACACAGGAAACCAATCATTAGAACACTTGAACTTAGATCTCTGGAAAAAACATTTTTCTATTGTTTATGGCGACGAATACAAAGATGAAGACGAGTATGGACGTATTATACAAACTTTAAAGTTACGCCTTTATCCTAGAAATAAAGACATAAGGCAGTTGCCAGCATTAACCTTAGAAAAAGCAAAGAGCATTTCTATTCCATTAAAAGTCACCCCAGCAAAAATTAAAAACGAACCTATTGAGTTAAGCTGGAATATTTCAAATTTATCCCCGTGGCAACGCGAAGCCATTATCATTCATGTGCGAATACAAAGTTCCGATACAACAGCTCATGTCCTACTTGACTCGCCTGACAATAACGAATCCATGCTACGCGCATTGAAAACTGAAAAGCATATTACAAAAAATGGACTCGCTATTTTTGATGCTGGCTGGATCTTTTACCCCTTAAATGAAGGCAAGCAATCTATTGATTTACCGGCTATTCGTTATCAGTTATCAGGCAGTGACCGAAGGCGCTTTTATTTACCAGTACAACATTTACAGGTTAAGCCCTTACCCAGTTACTTACCACCGAATCTACCTGTAGGCGAGTTAAAATTAGACTCAAAGATTGAGAATGGTGAAATAAATTCATGGAAAACCATCGTCCACACACCTGCCCTTATCCCCTTTGGTGTGCCGGGTCTTGATAAGCAGTTATCAATAATAAACGGACAGGATGTCTCAAATATTAAAATGAAGTATAAAAAACTATCTAATTACAAAGACTATGGCGACCTAAATATAATTAACGCTCCCTTGCCAAAATGGCTAATGCCTTTTGGGCCTAAAATTAACATTAAACTACGCTATTTTGATCCTGAGTCTAGCACGCTAAAAGAATCTCTGCATAATTTACCACGGCACTGGACAATGCCTGCATGGGCATGGTGGATAACATTAATTATCTGTAGTTTTTTAAGCCTGATTATTTTTAAACAAATACGCCCATGGCTAAATCATCAAGCTGTTAGATGGAATATACGCAAGCAATTAAAAACTGAAATGACAGCCGATCAACTCAGAAAACTGCTTCTTAATAATGGGCAATATATTTCTCTTCATGACTGGGCTAAAGAAAATGATAATAGAAAAACATTGGTAGCTGAACTTAATAACGCATGCTTTTCAAATATGACATCGCTTAACCTGTCGAATTTACAGTCTGAGATTCTGAAAGTAATTTAATCTATATTCTAATAACTTCAATTTAAACCTGAACGGATAAAGGCAATATATAAAGGGTGTGCTATTGGCATAACGAGAACGCAGTGATATGTATGCGGTTCGAATCAACGATAAAACAACTGGCTACCCTGAGAATCCCTTGCGAAAATACTCCTCACTGATTTTGCCTATTATTCCCAAACAGCTTGAAATGTCAGATTTTTATGGTACCTTACCTTAAGTAAGGCGATATTTAAGGAGCAAGGTATGGCGACTGCCACTATTACCAGTAAAAGCCAGGTCACAATACCGGCCGAAGTTAGAAAAGATCTCCATGTCGGCCCTGGCGATAGAATTGAATTTGTTAAAGTTGCTGATGGCCATTATGAAATCATCGCCGCCACGCGGAACGTATCCGAGATTAAGGGCATGATTAAAACCAACAGAACCATTAGCATTGATGAAATGAATCAGGCTATTCACTCTAGAGCCGCTCAATCATGATTGGTCTGGATACAAATGTCATTATCCGTTATCTGACACAGGATGATAAGACTCAGTCCGGCAAAGCAAACAAATTGATTGAAAACACATTAACCGAAACACAGCCGGGCTTTATCAGCTTGATTAGCCTGGTTGAAGTGGTTTGGGTACTGGAGTCCTGCTACGACCAGAGCAAAGAAAACATTCTGGATGTTGTTCAGGCACTGCTCACAACACGACAGCTATTGATTGAAAATGCGGAGGTCGCCTATCTGGCGCTTAAACGATTTTCGGCTGGCAATGGTGATTTCAGTGATGCACTGATTGCGGTTATTTCGGAGCAGCGTGGTTGTGAATCCATTAAAACATTCGATAAAAAAGCAACATCTTTTGGTATGACATTGCTTTAAACCTTTCTTTGAAAAATTGATTGATATTTTTCAGCCTAGTTAAATAAAAAAATACTTGTTTTTTTCAAAAAATAGATGATAATTTGTAGCGTACGGTTAGTGTGGGTATGAAACGTAATCCAAATGTTCATTCCCCTACCCTCTTCCATTCATTCCTATGCATAATAGGAATCGCCTCAAGACGGTATATTAGTTTTACTTAATATACATTATGCGCATAACGGTAGATCATTCACTACGTCTCATAATGAAAATCATTACCGTACACCACACCTAATCAACATAAATGTTATTGTATTTTAAAATGCAGCCTGTAAACGACCGAATAAAACAAACTTGCTTCGGTTTTCTCCAGCCGCCTGATTAAATCCTGCACCACCCTGAACGCCTTGCCAATAACCACTCACACTATCTTTAAGTTGTGCGTAGGCAGCGCCCATATCTAGAGAAAGATTTTGACTTAAGTGATAGCTTCCCATAGCCAGTAGATCGGTACCTAATTGATTATTGCGTCCGGCAGCCTGTGTATTGCCATACCAGCCAGCAGCAAAATGGCCATCTAGATTATCTGTTAGAGGCATTGTGTACTTAAATTGAAAAGATGTCAGGCCATAACCATTATTAGAAATATTAACCCCATCACCATCAAAGCCTGTGTCGGTTGGACCCTGTACTGTTAATATTCCGGTGTATCCCCAATACCCGTAAGTTTTAGCGAATGCCATCGGCATCAGGAAGCCACTACCATCATCCTCACCGCTGGCATATGATCCTAGCAAACCAAAGTGGCCATTACCCAGTTGACCATTCAGTTCCAGCCGTGTTGCATAGCCACTGGCATCACTGGCTGATCCCAATAAAGCGGCATCGGTACTGGATACCATTAAAAAACCGTTGAATTTCATTCCGCTACCCAGGCCGAATTTTCCGGCTATTCCATAATTGTAGTGCCAGCCATCCTGGGTGCCTGCTGCATTCTGCATATTGATGCCGGTCATCGAATATATCAGCTGATCACCGCCAGTCACCGGCATGACAAAATCAACTTGATAATGAACACTATCATCAATTTTGTTATTTTCTATTCCTTCGTTAAGGTTGGCAGCAAAAGCATGCAGAGTATTTTTTCCTAGCGGTGAAAAAACTTCTACAGCCACCGGATTATATGCCCAGTCCTGTGAGTACATGGCATCATTATAATATCCCGTAAGCGGCACGATACCTGCTCTGGTTCTCGTACCATTTTTGGATATAAATTCCATTACAGCGTGACGAACCCGCACGTCGTTTCCATCTTTATCGCCGGCGGCTGTAACATTACTGGGGGTATGATTAAGCTGAAACTGTAAATGTGTTTTAAATTGCTTATCGAATTTCAGGTCAATGGACTGACGAATTCTGACTCGTGCCGCCGTTTGATTATTATTCCCATCATCGTTATCAGCAGAATAAAAATTTACTCTGTATTGACCGGGAAACGAAACCTGAGGTGATCCGGCTGTATTTTTTGACGGTGAAGATCTAAGCTCATCAATCTGCCGTTGTAAGTCATTAATTCGATCACTGTTTATATCTGCACTTGCCGCTGATGAATAAATGGCAGCTGTTATTGATGTTGTAATTAACTTAGTTGCTATGCTTTTTTTATTTTTGTACATTCGCTATTTCTCCTGAAAAAGATTCCAAATACCGATCGGCATTCAGAATCTTTTAATCATTCATATATTTAACATATATTTAAATTTTGAAACTTCCTATCGCTTGCTGCAAACCTTCAGCCATATCAGATAAAATCTGAGCTGAGGCAGCCAGTTTTTGTGCTTCTTCAGAGCTTCGCCCTGCTACTTCAGAAAGCTGATTTACATTCTGACTCACATCATTTGCTACGGATGTTTGTTCTTCTGCTGCGGTCGCAATTTGTATATTCATATGATTAATTTCAGAAATAGATTCATTAATTGAGCTTAATGAATGTTTGGCCTGCTTGGCCTGGGTAACACTCTCTTCAGCACGGCTGCTTCCTTTTTCCATAACAGACACAGCTTCTTTGGTTCCTGCCTGAAGTTTTTCAATCATATTCTGAATTTCTTCAGTTGATTCCTGTGTACGGCTGGCTAAGGTTCTTACTTCATCAGCGACTACTGCAAAACCACGTCCCTGTTCACCTGCCCGCGCAGCTTCAATGGCTGCATTCAAAGCTAACAGATTGGTTTGCTCTGCAATGCCGCGAATAACATCCAGAATACCACCTATATTATCGCCTTCATTTTCCAGTCTTTTTATCACTTCAGAAGCTGTCTGAATTTCTGTATCAAGGCTGTTAATGGTTGTTACTGTCTGATCAACAACAGCGACTCCTTCGTTGGAGTGTTCTGTTGCCTTATTTGTACCATCGGCTGCCTGTTGTGCATTTCGCGCAACCTCGCCAGCAGTGGCACTCATTTCAGTCACCGCCGTTGCGATTTGATCAATAGCCTGATGCTGCGCCGTTACAATTTCTGTGGATTCACTGGTACTCTCAGCCATTTCTCTTGCCGCATCGCTAATTGATATGCTGGTATCGCGAATTTGTGCAACAAGCTTGCGAAGATTATCGGTCATTAAATTAACCCCCGATGCCAGTCGGCTTATTTCATCGCCGTCCTCATCCGGTAATTTCTCAACTGATAAATCACCGTGAGCCACTGATTGCACTACATTGTTAACTCGATCCAGCCGATGCATCATGCGGGTAAATATAAAGAAGGTAATACCCACTAATAATAAAATAACAACCGCTGCACCTACTAGCATCTGGTTCCTGACTGAGTAAAATGGCGTCAGAATTTCATTGGCTTCCTGCTCTACTACGATTGTCCAGTTAGAATCATAAAAAGGCATGGATACACCCAGCATTAAGGTGCCATCATCACGTTCATAAAAACCCATCGCCTCACGACAGCCGGTTGCTACTCGGGCATTGGTAGTGTAAAGACCATTTTTGCAGTTGCTATCCGATGCCCCTTTAAGGGTTCGTTGCCAGGGGAAAGAAGAGCCTCTTTGTTTCAGAACGGCGTTGGGATAAACCCGTGACTCTGTAATCATTACATTGTTTTCATCTGTAATGTAATAATCAAAGGTCTTACCGACACCGGCAAGATAAAAAGCGCCCATATCCCCTTCAAGATTTCCAATTTCGCCATTTACAATATTGGTTAACATACGTGCATCCGCATGGATAAGGATTTTTCCTTTGTTGCTATTTGCCACAAAAGCAATTTGCGGTATGCCATCATGAAAATGGACGTTTGAATAGCCATGTTCTGTATTCAGATTTTCTGTAAACGAGCGGCCTTTACGGGCAGGATCAGATGAAGCTTTAATTAAGCCGTTTTCAATATAATCAATGCTTTGGTATACCTGCATTGTGGGGATAACCCGTTTGCCGGATCGAATTTCATCTTGAAACGGATGTTCTTCAAGTTTAAAAACATCGGTTTTAACAATAGAGTTAAAATATGAATCCAGTGTTTCTTCAGAAGCGCTATTACTGAGATCAGCCAGCTCTTTGGCAAATTTTTCATTTTGACCAAGAAAGCGAATCACGCCCTGTTGTTTGGCATCCACAAAGTTCATTAAACCACCAACACTGGCTTGTACATCCAGCCAGTACATCTGGTTCATCACCAGCCAGGCACCACCACCAATAGCCGGTAATAATAAACTGCTAAGCAGTATTAAGGCCTTCCAGCGTAATTCAATTTTTTGCCAGACTTTCATATAACTATCCTCAATAATTTATTGGATTGCATATTGTTTTTATAATGGATTTAAAGAATCGGTTCGCCATTCAACACTCCTGGTTTAAAGACGAATGATTTGCGGAATTACTGATTAAACCGATATAAATGCCACCCAGATAAGCGACAAGTAACAGGTAGCCCCCAATGGCCGGCATGGTTGGTCCTGTTGCTGAACTGAGGCCGGGAACGCTGGAACAAATAGCGCCAAATAAAGCAATATGAGAGATAGCCTCAACAATACTAATTCCCGTCACTATCAAACCTGAGCCGCATATCAACATATACCACAGGGCGGCATCTCGGGTTTTCCCCATAAGATCCAGCACAGAAAGCAGCACAAAAACAACCCCCAGAGGATAGAGTAAAACGGCCAGCATACTGATACGGCTATAGGGAATAAAATCGATTAAAACCTGAATATCAACACCCTGCCCGCCTCTGGCAGCCAATGGCATCAGCGTTGATAGCATGGCGATAATGGCGAATATAAAGGCGAATTTAGCAGATGTTTTCAAAAGCGTTTTCTTTCTTTATCACCTAAAGGGGTAAAATGAGTATAGTTGAGTATTGCCATTTTTCATGCCTGCAATAGTCGTATGACTTGTGGGTGCTTTATGAGCTGGCTTATTCATAAATATTTTTAATAGGATATAATTTGAGCATATTTTAATAATGATCGACTATTCAGATCGCCAATTAACTGACCTGAATATAAACAGCCCCTTCGAGACACATAAATGAACTGTATTATTAACGCCTGGGCAAAACATGAAGCTGAACTGCGTGGTTTTTTAACCCGGCAGACGGCCAGTCCTGCGCAGGCGGAAGATATTTTGCAGGAAACTTTCCTGCGTGCTGTGGTTGAAGGTAGCAAGTTCTGCGAGCTGGAAAATCCCAGGGCCTGGCTGTTTCGCGTTGCCCGTAACCAGTTTATTGATCACTCGCGACGTGCGGAATCCAAACTCACCACCTCAGAAGTATCAGAAGACCTGGCCGATAAATTTGATGAAATTCCAGCTGTGCAAACCCTGGATGTTTGCCTGCCCAAAGCCCTGGCCAAATTGAATGATGATGACCGTCAGATTATTGAGCACTGTGATCTTGATGGTCAGTCTCAGTCTGATTTTGCTGAAAATAACGGCCTTTCACTGGTTGCTGCCAAGTCACGTATACAACGGGCCCGTAAGCGGCTGAAATCAGAGCTGGTTGAGCTGTGTAAGGTCAATTTTGATGAGGCGGGTAATGTGTGTTGCTTTAGTTCAAAAGAGTCTCAGTGCTAGTCCCGTATAATTTAGCCACCCTTTTCGGCATATAAAAAATTCAGTTTTTTGTG
>JALTRC010000024.1 GCA_026998145.1 Gammaproteobacteria bacterium | reverse complement strand
ACTTTCAGTTTAAAATCATCACTGGCCTGCTGACATTCGGGGAAATGATTTTTATCCAGTTGCAGAAAATCCAGCAGCGCAAGGGGATCGGTAATGGCCCGGGAGAGTTGCTGCTGCCAGCTGAGTGGCTGAGTATCAAGGCTGTGTAGGGAAGATTTTGGCATTTGGAATCGAAGCGCGTATTATATGCGCACATTTATGGCCTCGGTTACAGAGGGTCCCAAGCAGGTATAAGGTTAAAACATGGCATCATACAGTACAAATGAATTTAAAGGCGGGCTTAAATTATTGCTGGACGGCGATCCTGTCTCCATTATCGAAAACGAGCTGGTTAAGCCGGGCAAGGGGCAGGCTTTTAACCGGGTAAAACTGCGTAATCTGCGCACCGGCCGTGTGGTGGAAAAAACCTTTAAGTCCGGCGAGTCAGTGGAAGCGGCTGATGTGGTGGAGATGGATCTGGAGTTCTCCTATAACGATGATGAGTTCTGGTACTTTATGGACCCCAACACCTATGAACAGTTTGGTGCGCCGGCTTCAGCCGTTGAAGATGTGGTAAAACTGCTCAAGCCACAGGAAAAATGTCAGGTGACTTTATGGGATGGTGTGCCGCTGCTGGTGACCCTGCCCAACTTTGTTGAAATTGCCGTGGCGCAAACCGATCCCGGCCTGAAAGGGGATACGGCTCAGGGAGCAACCAAGCCGGCCACACTGGAAACCGGCGCGGTGGTGAAAGTGCCTTTATTTATTGAAGAAGGGGAGCTGCTGAAAATCGACACCCGCACCGGTGAATATGTGTCCCGCGTCAAAGGCTGATTGGCGACCCTCCGCTTCTTTTGAGGCGCTGCAATATCGAGCCCGCCTGCTGCAAAGCCTGCGGGCTTTTTTTTCCGGGCGTGGTCTGCTGGAAGTGGAAACCCCGATGCTGTCCAGCGCCGCCATTACCGACCCCCATCTGCAAAGTTTTTCCACGCAATTCTTAAAGCAACGTTATTACCTGCACACCTCGCCGGAATTTTTTATGAAGCGTCTGCTGGCGGCCGGCAGTGGTGATATTTACCAGATCTGCAAGGTGTTCCGGGATGATGAGAAGGGGCGTCATCACAATGCGGAATTTACCCTGCTGGAATGGTATCGGCTGGATTATGACCATCACCGGCTGATGGATGAACTGGTGGAATTACTGGATTATCTGCTACAAAAACTTTCCCTGCCCCCCTGGCCTGCGCCGGACAAGCTCACCTACCAGCAGGCTTTTTTAAGCTATTTAAATATCGATCCTCTAATAGCCAGTGCCGATGATTTGCAGCAGGCTGCACAGCAAAAGCAAATCGAAACACCACAGGGCATGGCGCTGGATAATAAGGATATGTGGCTGGACTGGTTGATGACACAGGCCATAGCGCCGGCCTTTAAAACCGATCGTTTGACCCTGTTATATGATTATCCTGCCTCACAGGCGGCGCTGGCTCGCATAAGCGAGCAGGATGACCGGGTCGCCCATCGGTTTGAGGTTTTTGCCGGTGAGCTGGAGCTGGCCAATGGTTTTTGGGAATTGCAGGATGCCAGAGAGCAGCGCCAGCGTTTTGAGCTGGAAAATGCCCGGCGCCGGGAGCAGGGGCAGGATGAGATGCCGCTGGATGAATTTTTGCTGGCGGCGCTGGCATCCGGCCTGCCCGATTGTGCGGGCGTGGCATTGGGTATTGATCGTTTATTAATGGTGTTATTACAGAAAAAACAGATTAGTGGTGTACTGAGCTTTGATTTTAATCAGGTGTAAACGGGCAAGTCTGTCGTAGAATGCCACCTTTGAGTCAGCCAAATTATCGAGAGGCAGAATGAATCATAATGATAAAGGCCAAAGCCCCATCATAAA
>JALTRC010000023.1:7340-14886 GCA_026998145.1 Gammaproteobacteria bacterium | reverse complement strand
CAAGTTGTTGCAGGCTTTTCATGGCGTTTTTTATGTTATTGCTATCAAGTTGTATGACTAGATCCAGATCGGCCGTCATGCGTTGGTAACCATATGAGTTTACTGCTATTCCACCTGCGACCAGATAACGGACACCAGCCTGGTTAAGGGTATTAAATATCGCTTCAAGTGTACTCAGTTTCATATTATTAGCTTAGCGTATTTGAGGCTGTTATGGTTGTGTTTTTGTTGTCCGTGGTGGATATGTTATGGTGCCCTGATGATGATTATTGTATGAAAATTTAAAGGTATTGTGTATGAAAGTACTGGTGGTAGGCGGTGCCGGCTATATCGGCTCCCACATGGTAAAGATGCTGGCGCTTGCCGGCCATGATGTGGTGACTCTGGATGATTTATCCAATGGTTATAAAGATGCGGTGAAATACGGTGAATTTGTGGAAGGCAATATTGCCGATGCGGTCTTGCTTGATCGTTTATTCAGTGAAAATGCCTTTGATGGTGTGATGCATTTCGCCTCGTTTATTCAGGTGGGCGAGTCGGTTGAAAAACCATCCATGTATTACCGGAATAATGTGAGTAACACTCAGGTGCTGTTGGATGCCATGGTGGATCACAATGTAAAAAGCTTTATCTTTTCATCCACTGCGGCAACCTTTGGGGAGCCGGAATATACGCCCATTGATGAAAAACACCCGCAAAAACCCATTAACCCCTATGGTCATAGCAAGCTGATGGTTGAGCAGATTTTATCGGATTTCGATCATGCCTATGGCTTGAAGTCGGTATCGCTGCGTTACTTTAATGCTGCCGGTGCTGATCCGGATGGCGAGCTGGGCGAGCGGCATATTCCTGAAACCCATTTAATTCCTCTGGTATTGCAGGCGGCTTCCGGCCGGCGGGAAAGTATTACTGTGTTTGGTGATGATTATGACACGCCGGATGGTACCTGTATCCGGGATTATATTCATATTAATGACCTGTGTACGGCCCATTTACTGGGGCTGGAACATCTGGTAGCCGGTGGTGACAGCAGGGCTTATAACATGGGCAATGGTCAGGGTTATTCCATCAAAGAGCTGATTGATGTGGCCAAATCTGTGACCGGCAGTGATTTTAAGGTGGTAATGGGAGAACGGCGTGATGGTGATCCAGCGCGGTTAGTAGCTGATTCTACATTGCTGCAAAAGGAGCTGGGCTGGAAACCGCAGTTTGCGGAGCTTGAGACGATTATTTGTCATGCCTGGGAGTGGGAGGAGAAGGCGGATTTGTGGGCAATGCCGGTAAGTTAAGTTTTTTGTAGGGTGGATCAAGCGCAGTGGATCCACCAATGTACAGGTATAACGGTGGATCCGCTGCGCTTGATCCACCCTACGTAACAGCTAAAATGGCTTAACTTGCTGGCATTGGATCTGTGAGTCGTTAGTTGAAAGTTATAACTTATAACTTTTTACAAAAAAAGCTAAAATACCCACCCCATTATTCCCAAATCCCAGGATCAACTACATGAGCCTCGAAGGTTCCAAGCCCGTTAATTTTATCCGTCACATAATCGATGCGGACATTGCTGCCAATAAAAATGGCGGCAAGGTTGTGACCCGTTTTCCCCCTGAGCCAAATGGCTTTTTGCATATCGGTCATGCCAAGTCGATTGTGCTGAATTTTGGTATTGCCGAGGATTATCAGGGCCAGTGTCATTTGCGCTTTGATGATACCAACCCCCTCAAGGAGGATGTGGACTTTGTGCATGCCATTGAGGATGATGTGAAATGGCTGGGTTATGACTGGGGGGAGAATCTGTATTTTTCGTCGGATTATTTCCAGCAGCTCTATGATTTTGCAGTTGAACTCATCAAGGCCGGCAAGGCTTATGTGTGTGATTTGAGCGCGGAAGAAACCCGGCAATACCGGGGTACTTTAAAAGAGCCGGGCAAGGCCAGCCCCTATCGTGATCGCAGTGTAGAGGAAAATCTGGACCTGTTTGCCCGTATGAAAGCCGGTGAGTTTGGGGACGGCAGCCGGGTGCTGAGGGCGAAGATCGATATGGCTTCCCCCAATATGAATATGCGTGATCCCACCCTCTACCGGATTCGCCACGGGGTGATTCATCATCAAACCGGCGCCGCCTGGTCCATTTATCCCATGTACGATTTTACCCATCCCATTTCCGATGCGCTGGAAGGTATTACCCATTCATTGTGTACCCTGGAGTTCGAGGATCACCGGCCCCTTTATGACTGGGTGCTGGATAATATCACCATCGATTGCCATCCCCAGCAGATTGAGTTCTCCCGTTTAAATCTGCAATACACGGTTATGAGTAAGCGCAAGCTGACCGAGCTGGTTAATGATGGTCTGGTCAGTGGCTGGGATGATCCCCGCATGCCGACCATTGCCGGTCTGCGTCGTCGGGGTTATACGGCGGCATCGATTCGTGAATTCTGTGATCGCATCGGTGTGACCCGCGCGGATAATTCTGTGGAAATGGGTATGCTGGAGGCGACCATTCGGGATGATCTCAACGAAAACGCTCCGCGCCGTATGGCAGTGTTGCATCCCTTAAAAATTATTATCGAAAATTATCCTGAAGATAAAGTCGAAGAACTCAGCGCCCCCAATCATCCGCAAAAAGAGGAAATGGGTTCACGCACTCTGCCTTTTACTCGTGAAATTTATATTGACCGTGAAGACTTTCGTGAAGAGGCCAATAAAAAATTCAAGCGGCTGGTGCTGGGCAAGGAAGTGCGTTTGCGTAATGCCTATGTGATTCGCTGTGATGAAGTGATTAAGAATGATGCGGGCGAGATTATCGAGCTGCGCTGCGTTTACGATGAAAATACCCTGGGCAAAAATCCCGAAGGCCGCAAGGTAAAAGGTGTGATTCACTGGGTATCGGCGTCCCATGGCGTGCCGGCAAAAATCTGTTTGTATGATCGCCTGTTTAATCATCCCACACCGGATGATGGCAAGGATGGGGTGGATTACAAGCAGCGTATCAATCCGGATTCCCTGCAAGTGCTGGATGATTGTTTTGTTGAAGCATCCTTAGCTGGTACAGAAGCGGGCGAGCGTTTTCAGTTTGAGCGGGAAGGTTATTTCTGCACGGATGTGGATTCAGCCGCGGGTGCGCTGGTGTTTAATCGCACGGTTGGTTTGCGGGATTCCTGGGCGAAGATCGAGCAGGCAGGTTAGTCGCTGCCTCCAGGATTTCTAGGGTTTTTCCCGCGTCATATCCTGCAACTGAATATCGGCAGAGTCGGTTTTAATGTGATTGGCCTGTAACACTTTTTCCGCGTCTGCGGCCAGATCTGTCATGCCCAGTTTCTTATAGGCCTTAATCATAATCTTTAAGGCATCCCGGCTTGCCGGAGTAGTGGGATATTTTTCCAGCACATACTGGCTGCGTTTAATGGCCGCCAGCCAGGCCTGCCGTTTCATATAATAGTCAGCCGCATCAATTTCATGTTCTGCCAGCTTATTGCGTAAATACACCAGCCGTTGATAGGCATCCGGTGCGTAGCGGCTATCGGGAAAGCGGCGCACCAGGGTGGAAAAATCATTAATGGCGTCAAACATGGTTTGCGTATCATGCTTGGACATTTCTCTGGGGAACCAGGCATCCAGCAGGCCGCTGCCCCGTTTAAAATTGCACAGGCCTTTTAAATACCAGGCGTAATCCACATATTTATCCCGCGGGTTCAGGCGCAAAAAACGATCCGCAGCGGCAATGGCAGAATCATATTCTTCAAATTTGTAATAGGCATAAGCCACATCCAGCTGGGCCTGTCGGGCATAGGGGCTAAAAGGAAAGCGGGCTTCCAGAGATTCCAGATTTTTAATGGCGGTTTCAAACTCGCCTGAGCGCAGGGCATCTTTGGCGGAGTCGTAAAAATCGCTGGCTGTCCAGTCTGCATAAGGGTCGCTGGTGGTTAAGTCATCACTGCACGCGGCCAGAAATAAAGAAAATACAAGTAAAACAATAAAGCGCATTGCCGGGCTATCCAAATGTTATGGGGCGGTTAAATGGGTTAGAATGCGAGATTATACGCAAGTTCATTGAGAATGTATGGCTGAAGAAATATTAAAAATTACCATTCCGCCGGAATATGCCCGTCAACGCTTTGATACGGTGCTGGCGGAACTCTTCCCCGACTACTCCCGTAGCCGTCTGCAAAGCTGGATTAAAAAAGGCCGGGTATTGCTGGATGGCAAACAGCCCCGCGCCAAAGACAAGGTGCAGGGGGAAGAGGTGATTGAACTGCATGTGGAAGATGATGCCCTCAATGATTATTGCGAACCCCAGCCCATGGAACTGGATATTGTGTTTGAAGATGAGGATGTGCTGGTGATTAACAAGCCGGTGGGGCTGGTAGTGCATCCGGCAGCTGGCCATCAGAATGACACCCTGCAAAATGCCCTGCTGTATCACGACAAGGGGCTGGAAGCTGTACCCCGGGCGGGCATAGTGCATCGTCTGGACAAGGATACATCCGGCTTGCTGGTAGTGGCGAAAAACATCAAGGCCCATAAAAATCTGGTGGATCAGTTGCAGGCACGCACGGTACACCGGGAATATCAGGCGATTGTAAATGGGGTAATGACAGCCGGTGGCAAGGTGGAAGCGGCCATTGCCCGCCATCCCCGGGAGCGTAAAAAAATGACCGTGCGGGAAGATGGTAAGGAGGCTATCAGTCATTACCGGGTGCTGGATCGCTATCGGGGCCATAGCCGCATAAAGGTTAATCTGGAAACTGGCCGCACCCATCAGATCCGGGTTCACATGGCCCACATTCATTACCCGCTGGTGGGGGATTCGGTTTACGGGGGACGTTTAAAATTGCCCAAAGGCGCAAGCGAAGAGCTTAAAAGCGCATTGAGGAATTTTAAGCGTCAGGCGCTGCATGCGGGCAAACTGGGTCTGGTGCATCCATCCAGTGGCGAGGCGGTTGAGTGGAGCTGCAAGCTGCCGGAAGATATGCAGCAGCTGATTAAAATTCTGGAAGCGGATGCGGCCGCTATGGAAATGGATGATTGAAATAATCCGTGCCGACTGGCCAGCAATCGAGCGGGTACAGGCCTTTACCACTACCCGCAGTGGTGGGGTCAGCGAAGGCTGTTATCAAAGTTTAAATCTGGCCTCTCATGTGAACGACAATCCCGCCCATGTTGAAAGCAATCGTCAGCGTCTGCGTCAACAACTTAACTTACCTGCCGAACCCCTCTGGTTAAATCAAACCCATAGCACTCAGGTGATTTGTGCTGATAATCCTCTCACGCTGGATGGAGATGCCGCTTTTACCCGGCAGGCCAATACTGTCTGTACGGTTTTAACGGCAGACTGTTTACCTGTATTGATTAGCAATAAGGCCGGAGACTGTGTTGCCGCCGCCCATGCAGGCTGGCGGGGTTTACTGGCAGGTGTAATAGAAAATACTATTGATGCCATGGAGCAGAACCCGGATGAGCTTATGGTGTGGATAGGCCCGGCCATTAGTGCCCAGGTATTTGAAGTAGGCGCAGACGTGCGGCAGGCTTTTATGGATGCCATGCCCGATGCAGAGCAGGCTTTTGAGCAGACAGATGAAAGCCACTGGCTGGCGGATATGGTCAAGCTGGCCAGATTAAAACTGCACCGCAAAGGCATTGACGATGTGTACGGCGGTGATTATTGTAGTTATCAAAATGCACAGCAGTTTTTTTCCTATCGACGTAATGGTGAAACCGGGCGGATGGGGAGTTTTATCTGGATTGGGGATGGGAGTTGTTAGTCGTTAGTCTTTAGTCAAAAGCGAAAAGCTTTAGAAAAAATGCGTAGAATTTTTTCTAAAGACTAAAGACTAAAGACTAAAGACTAAAGACTAAAGACTAAAGACTAAAGACTAAAGACTAAAGACTAAAGACTAAAGACTAAAGACTAAAGACTAAAGACTAAAGACTAAAGACTAAAGACTAAAAAAGGCATAAAAAATGAAATGGTCAGTACTCACACTGGTAGCCGCAGATGAACAGGGCATAGTCGCCGCCGTATCGCAAAAACTTTATGAAAATAATTGCCAGCTGGCAGAAGCCTCGATGATGCGCCTGGGTGCCAATTTCGCCATTATGCTGCGAGTATCCCATCCGGATGACTGCAACCTTAAAGAAATCCTTGCGCCTCTAACCGAAAAAATGCATTTGCATATTCATATTGATAATGATGTGGCAGAAAAATCCAGCGCCCCGGAACCGGATGTGAATATTACGGTTTATGGTGCAGACCGTGCCGGTATTGTGGCCAAAACAACCGGTGCACTGGCTGAGGCCGGTTTAAATATTATTGATCTGGAAACTGCGGTGGCGGGTAGTGACGCTGAGCCAATTTATATTATGAGCCTGGAAGGCAATGCCACTCAGGGTATTGAAAAATTACAAAAAGCCGTCGATGAACTGGCTGCGGATTTTGATATTCGCCTTAGTGAAATTGAAACCCTGAGAGCCTGATATGTCGATTAAGGAAATTCTGACTTATCCCAATGAGGCCTTGAAAAATATTTCCACTGAAGTGGAAGCGGTGGATGATGAGATTCTACAGTTTATCCGCGATCTGGAAGAAACCCGCCAGTCCGGGCCGGGGGCTGTGGGTATTGCTGCGCCCCAGGTGGATGTGCATAAACGTATTGTGATTGTGGACGTATCCAATATGCGCAAGCCGGTGGATAACCATGGCCATATGATTATGATCAATCCGGAAATCATTCACTGGGAAGGCATGGCCAAGGGGCGGGAAGGTTGTTTGTCGGTGCCGGATTTTACCGGTAATGTGATTCGTGCCGAGAAAATCAAACTGCGTTATATGGATGAGCATTCACAGCAGCATGAAATTGAAAGTACAGGTTTTGAAGCCAGAGCCATACAGCATGAGCTGGATCATCTGGATGGTTTATTGTTTTTAGATCGTCTGGTGAGTCGGCGTACGGATTTATTTGAACGTAAGGTTTATAAAAAGTAACAAGGCAATCTCTGCAAATGAACGCCAATAAACGCAAATAAATGCGAACATTAATTTGGCATGCGTTGATGCCGTATCCAGATAAAACCACCTGCCAGCGTAAATGCAATACCCGACAAGGCAAATATGCCGGTATTTAAGGTGAAACCATTTTCATCCAGCGAGGCAAACAGGGACAGCCCGATGGTGAAAACCGCAATAATCAAATTGTGTAAATATACATGCTGTCTGGCAAAATTTGCACAAATATAACCCCCTGTCGCCATGGCAATAAAATACATCAGGCCACCTGCCAGATAGGAAAGCATCAGGCCTATGTCATGCCATTGGGGATACTGTTTGATAATTAATGTATAAGCGGTGGCACCCAGCAGAAAAAACAGCTCCATTAACAAGCCTAAAAAAATAATGGTGCCGCTGCCAATCAGCAGGGCCTTAAAGCGAATCATAATTCCATATCCTGTAATAAGCCGCAGGCGGTAAATAACAGGGAAGCGCGAATGGCCTTATCTGGCCAGGCTTTTTTTATACCTATGGCGTAGTATTGCATTTGTTTTTGAT
>JALTRC010000023.1:0-7330 GCA_026998145.1 Gammaproteobacteria bacterium | reverse complement strand
CTGATGACTTTTATAATCAATAATCCAGGCGCAATCGTCTGTGACAATTAAACGGTCGATAATGCCATAAACCATTTTATTTTTCCGGGGATAATGAATGGGAATCTCATCCCAGACCCTGGATGAATTTTGTGGGTAAAAAACAGCCTTAAGCTGTGCATTATCCAGCAGCTCACGCACTTCATTAAGCCAGTCAGTGAGTTGATCATCATCAGTGGATAATTGCAGTTCGGCTGATACTATCTGGATAAGCTGCTGGTCATTCATTTCTGCCCGGGTATTTATTAATTCCAGCAGCCGGTGAATGCCTATGCCTCTTAGCATGGTATCTTCATCAAGCGTTACGGTTTTACTGGCCTCATCCGGCTGTTCATTAAACTGGCTGGGGGCAATAATATTGCCGCTGTATTGAATATCATGCGCGGAAAATAAACGCTTATCCAGATTTATGGGCTCATCTGTTTGTATGGCTGTTTCCCGGGGCGGACAAGATGGCATAGGAAAATCAGATTGCAGTTGAAGAATATCATCTTCATTATCATCATGGTTCAGTGCAGCCGAAATATCCTGATACCAGTTATTTAACGGGCCTTTTTCCGGGCGGCAGGCAGAAATATATAAATATTGTTTTGCCCGGGTCATGGCCACATACAGCAGGTTGGCATTTTCCCTTTCCTGTACCTTTTTTTGTAACTTGAGTTTTTCACTGGAGATACGATCACGATTTTTTGTGGAAGGAATGATCTGAAAGGCGCAGGGGCGAGGCTGATCTACCGGCCAGTCTACCAGTGTGCTTAAACTGCTTCTGTCTTTTTCAATGCTAATGGTGTCCGCCATAAAAATAACCGGCGCTTCCAGTCCCTTGCTGGCATGAATGGTCATGATTTTAACTCTGGACTCGGCGGCTTCGGCCGGTGCTTCATCCGGCGCATCGGAAAGTGCTTTTAAGCTGCGCAGGTATTGCAGAAAATGCATCAGGCTGGGATAACGGCCACTATCCAGATCCAGCGCCAGTTCCATAAACCGAATCAGATTGGCTTCAACTCTGGGCTTTAAAGATTCAGGAGAAGCGGCCTGATAACGCATTAATAATTGTGAGTCGGCATAAATCTGATTTAATAAATCATGCACCGGAATTTTGTCAGCCAGTGCCCGCCATTGTTGTAGATAATCATGGGCGCGGCGCAGTGTATGTTGTTCAGGTAATTCGTCCTGAAGTATCGTCAGCCGTTCAATCCATAAAGGCGTATCATTCAGGCTGGCCAGTCTGATTAAATCATTATCGCTGGCGTCAAAAATGGGTGATTTTAAAACCTGCGCCAGGGATAAATTATTAAAAGGGGAAATCAGACTGTCCAGCAGAGCCAGCATGTCCTGTATTTCCAGACAATCCAGAAAGCTGCCCTTATTAGCCCCAATATAGGGAATGCCCGCCTGTTGCAAGGCTTTCTCATAGGCGGCCACATGGCTGCGCTTGCGCACCAGAATATAAATGTCGTTATAGTCAATCAATCGCGCATTATCTTCAGTGCCGGTGGTGGTTTTATGGTTAATTAATTCGGTAATGGCCTGGGCAATTTGCTGGCCTTCTAATATATAGAGGCTGCTTTTTTCTTCTCTGGGCTGTAATAAGGGATTGCGTAAAACCAGCTCCTGTTCTTCATCTTCTGGTTCATTTTTTTCGGCCCGAATTTCAGGCAGCAGCACGACTTTTCCATAAAGCTTCTGTTGATGGGTTTCGTGGGCTTTAAAATCACGAATCAGGCTTTTGTATTTTTCGCTTTCAAATATCCGGTTTACCGCATCAATAATCACCGGCGATGAACGCCAGGATTTATTTAAGGGAAAAGCTTTGGCGTTTAAATGTTGTTCCAGCCAACGGGCCGCCTGTGCTTGCAGCTCCGGCTTGGCGCGACGAAAACTGTAGATGGATTGTTTTTCATCACCCACTAAAAAAACGCTGCGATCAGTGTGTTCCGATGCGGCCATTTCTTCCAACAAAGGGAGAATCAACTGCCACTGGGTGGGATTGGTATCCTGAAATTCATCGATTAGAAAATGTTTGATCTGTTGATCCAGTTTGTACTGAATCCATTGGGTATTTTCCGCATCTTTTAATAATTTGTAACTGTGCCATTCTAGGTCGGTAAAATCCAGCAGCCGCAGCTCCTGTTTGAGATTCTGATAATGTTCTACAAAACGCTCGCCGCATTGATACCATAAACGGTTTAATTCAAGGGTTTTGATTCGGTTGATTTTATCCTGTGTATCCAGAATGCGTTCGGCAATCAGTGGATGAAGCTCAAGTAGTTGATCTGCATTATCATCACCCAGTTTTTTTCGCAGGGCAGCGGAATCTTTGAGTGCGTAAGGGGCGCCATCTTTTTTTATCAGCTCACATGCTAGGCGGCTAAATGCCGCCTCATTATAAACTTCATCTGCCAGTGCATCGGCAATGCGCTGGGCTTTTCCCTGATTGGTTTTAGTGCCATGTTGTGCCAGCAGTTTGGCATAGGTTTTAATATCGTTAATATAATGCTTAAAGAAATCTGCATAAATCCCATCGGCATTGAGATTGCTGTTATCCAGTTGTAACTGCTGAGCCAGTCGTTCTGTAGCATAGGCACAGGGATTCTGCTGACCTTCCGTATAAGCCCACCAGTCGCTGCGAAAATCCAGAAAGTTATTGAGTATTTTGCTCAGGTTATACAGGCCGTCGCAGGCCTGCATCAGTTGTTGGAGTTGTTGTGCCAGTTCTCCCTGCATGTTTTTGGCTGCTTCATTAAACAGGGCGTCCTGTGCCTGTTGAATCAGCAGGCTGCTGCTTTCCAGCAGATCAAATCCGGGCGGTACATCCGCCTCCAGAGCAAAGCGGGACAGAATGTCCTGACAGAATGAATGAAAGGTCTGGGTGCGCACCGGGTAATCACAATATTGATGCATTTCATACAGGCGTCTGGCCAGTTCCCGCTCGGTGTTATCCGCTCTAAGTCCGATTTCAGCGAGTTGTTTATCCAGTTCATTATCTTCAGCAATCGCCATTTCATACAGTCGCTCCGATAAACGCTGCTGCATTTCGGCAGCCGCCTTGCGGGTAAAGGTGAGTGCTAGAATGCTGCCCGGCTCGGCCCCATCCAGTAGCAGGCGCACAATGCGGGTGACCAGCATCCAGGTTTTGCCGCTGCCGGCAGAGGCGGTGAGGGTGGCGTTGATTCTGGGGTTGGCGGCTTCGATACTCATGGGGAGAGTTTACGGGGTTTTGATATAAAGACGCAAAGTGTATGACAGCAGGGCATAGTTGTTTTAAAAAGTTGCCGCAGGGGAATAGCCTGTATTGTGTTAAACACGCCTATGGGATCAACAATAAAAAGCCTCTGTGATCCTCCGTGTCCTCTGTGGTGAGCCGCTTAATCCACCAAAGCCTGCTGATCTCCTTTGCGTCTTTGCTCCAAGTCTTTTATAGTTCCACCACGAAATTTATCGCCCAAGAGATTCATCCATGAGTTCATACGACGCTTCGGCCATCGAAGTTTTAACCGGCCTTGAACCGGTACAGAAACGCCCCGGTATGTACACGGACACCACCCGCCCCAATCATCTGGCACAGGAAGTCATTGATAACAGTGTAGATGAGGCGGTGGCCGGTCATGCCAGCGAAATTCATGTCACCCTGTATATGGATGGTTCTCTGGGTGTGGCGGATAATGGCCGCGGTATGCCGGTGGATATTCATCCGGAAGAAGGCTTGCCGGGGGTGGAGGTGATACTCACCAAGCTCCATGCGGGGGGCAAATTCTCTAATGATAACTACCAGTTTTCCGGCGGTTTGCACGGTGTGGGTGTGTCGGTGGTGAATGCCCTTTCCTATCGTCTTGAGATTGAAGTCAAGCGGGGCGGCAAGCAATACGGCATGGCCTTTGCTCACGGGGAAAAAATTTCCGATCTCACGGAAATCAATACAGTGGGCAAAAAAAATACCGGCACCCATATTCGTTTCTGGCCGGATGCCAAATACTTTGATTCGGTTAAATTCTCCCTGCCGCAACTGCGCCATGTACTGCGTGCCAAGGCGGTGCTGTGCCCCGGTCTGATGGTGAAGTTCACCGAGGAAAAAAGCGGTGAAACCGATACCTGGTTTTATCAGGATGGCTTGCAGGATTATCTGCTGGACTCGGTAAAAGATTACGAACTGCTGCCGGCTAAACCGTTTATTGGTTCCATGTCATCCCAGCATGAGGCGGTGGACTGGGCTTTGTTATGGTTGCCGGCAGGAGGGGACGCCACCACCGAATCCTATGTGAATCTGATTCCCACTGCCCAGGGAGGCACCCATGTCAACGGCCTGCGAACCGGGCTGACCGAAGCGGTGCGGGAGTTCTGCGAGTTTCGAAATCTGCTGCCCCGCGGGGTTAAGCTCAGCCCGGAAGATGTGTGGGAAAAGGTCAGTTATATTCTCTCGGTGAAGCTGGCCGACCCCCAGTTTTCCGGCCAGACCAAGGAGCGTTTATCCTCCCGTGAATGTGCCGCCTTTGTATCCGGCGTGGTAAAAGATGCCTTTAGTCTGTGGCTGAATCAGCACACGGAAGAGGGCGAGCAGATTGCCATGCTGGCCATCGACAATGCACAGAAGCGTTTGCGGGCTGGTAAAAAAGTCGCCCGCAAAAAAGTCACCCAGGGGCCGGCGCTGCCGGGCAAGCTGGCCGATTGCAGTTCATCGGATGTGACGCAAACCGAGCTGTTTCTGGTGGAGGGAGATTCGGCCGGCGGCTCGGCCAAGCAGGCACGGGATCGAAATTTTCAGGCCATTATGCCCCTGCGGGGCAAGATTCTGAACACCTGGGAAGTGGATCCGGAACAGGTGCTGGCTTCACAGGAAGTCCACGATATTTCCGTGGCTATAGGTGTGGATCCGGCCAGCGACAAGCTGGATGGCCTGCGTTACGGCAAAATCTGCATACTGGCGGATGCGGACTCTGACGGCTATCACATTGCCACTTTATTATGCGCATTATTCTTACGCCACTTCCGTCATCTGGTGGAAGAAGGCCATGTGTATGTGGCCATGCCGCCGCTGTTCCGCATCGATGTGGGCAAGGAGGTTTTTTATGCCCTGGATGAGTCGGAAAAGCAGGGCATACTGGATCGCATCACCGCCGAAAAGAAAAAAGGCAAGGTGCAGGTGACTCGCTTTAAGGGCCTGGGTGAAATGAATCCGCTGCAATTGCGGGAAACCTCCATTGCGCCGGATACCCGCCGGCTGGTTCAGCTGGTGCTGGAGCCGGGGGATGACAGTTACAAAATGATGGATATGCTGCTGGCCAAAAAACGTGCGGCTGATCGTAAGGCCTGGCTGGAAGACAAGGGTGATCTGGCAGAGGTTTAAAATATTGACTTAAAACGCTATATTGGTGGCCGGGAGGATCTTAAATGTTTTTATTTTCATTACCCGGCCGCATTGTGTTTTTGTGTTTATGTGTTCAGTTGTCAGCTTATGCCAACCAGATGGACTATCCGCCTGAACTAAAACAGAAATTGCTTAAGGCCTATCAATCACAGCCGGCAAACTACCGGCCCCGCAGCCAGTATCTATGTAAAAATAAACAGCCCTGTTATACCAATCGTTTAATTCTTGAAAGCTCCCCTTATTTATTGCAGCACGCCCATAACCCGGTTAACTGGTTTAGCTGGGGAAAAGAAGCACTGGAAAAAGCCCGTAGAGAAAATAAACCCATTTTTTTATCTGTGGGGTATGCGGCCTGTCACTGGTGCCACGTAATGGAAGAAGAGAGTTTTGATAATAAAATTATTGCCAAATTACTAAACGAACATTTTATTGCTATTAAAGTTGATCGGGAACGACGCCCGGATATTGATGAGCTTTATGGTAATGCCATGAATTATTTTGTGGGCCGTCAGGGCTGGCCAATGTCTTTATTTTTAACACCTGATGGTAAGCCTTTTGATGGCGGCGGGTATTATCCGTTTAATAAATTCAGGGCTCTGTTAATAAAAAATGCTCATGCATGGAAGGATAATCAGCCGGAACTTGAGTTACGTGCAGATAAAGTTATGCAGGCTATTTATAGTCACAATGATTTACAGTCAGCTGTAGATAAAATAGATGATAGCCTGCGACGCAAGGCAATTAAAAGCCTGTTGAGCATTGTTGATAATTATCAGGGTGGTTTTGGTGAAGGCAGCAAGTTCCCCCGGGAGCCCTGGCTGTATCTTTTATTAAATGATAGCTATGGAAAGCCGCAGAATAATGATTCATTAACCGCCTTAAATAATACCTTGCAGCATATGGCCAGGGGCGGTATTTATGATCAGCTGGGTGGTGGATTTCATCGTTATACGGTTGATCCCAACTGGAAAGTGCCTCATTTTGAAAAGATGTTATATAACCAGGCCTTGTTGGTTCCTCTGTATATACAGGCTGATGTAATTAATCCTGATCGGCTATACAGGCATATAATACAACAGACGGCAGATTTTATGCTGAATGAAATGCAGTCTGTGCAGGGTGGTTTTTATGCTTCTCTGGATGCGGATAATGGCGAAGGGGAAGGTCGATATTATCTGTGGAGCTTAAAGCAATGGCGTAATGCTTTAACAAAAGATGAGGATGGGCTATTTACAGAAATGTTTGATGTTGATGAATATGGTGAGATGGAAGATGAAAGCAATGTGCTTTATCTTTTTTATTCCGTTGATGAATATGCAAAAGAAAAAAAATTATCTGAAAAAGAGTTAATAACAAAGCTGGAACTTCTACGAAGTAAGTTATTAAAGATTCGTGAACAGCGGCCAGCGCCGGCAAAAGATAAAAAAATTATTATGGGCTGGAATGGATTAGCTATTAGCGCTCTGGCCAGGGCTTCCATGCATTTACAGAAAGCAGAATATTTGCAGGCAGCTATTAAGGCAGCTGATTTCATCTGGGAAAATATGCAGTCTGAAAAAGACTTTTATCGGATATATTTTAATGGCAAAGCCTCATCAGCTGCGCAACTGGAGGATTATGCATTTTACCTACAGTCGCTGATTAGCCTGTATGATATAGAGCAGAATAAACGCTGGCTGAAAATGGCCGAGCAACTCTTTTCTAAAATGTTACCTGTATTCTGGGATGAGCAGCAGGGTGGTTTTTATAATGTGGCCGATAATGATGAAGCGCCTTTGCCTGTACGGCCTAAAACAGCCTTTGATAAAATGCTGCCTTCCGGTAATGGCATAGTCGCGCAAAGCCTGATTAAATTATATCGTCGTACTGGTAATGAGGATTACCTGAATAAAGCAGAGCGTATTCTGGCAGTGTTTGCAGAACAGG
>JALTRC010000022.1 GCA_026998145.1 Gammaproteobacteria bacterium | reverse complement strand
CCCATAAAGATCGGGCGGCTATTGCTATGGTATACCTGCGCTCAAAGGGCATAAAAGCAAAATATTTAACCGATGGGCTTATAGGTCTGGCTGAAAACCTGCGTGGTGATAATGCCAGAGATTTTATTAGGCAACTTAAATAAGCATATTGTTATTTCAATACAGATTAAGGAACTTCTGAATAATTCATGAACTCACATTTCGTATCTCACAAGCCAGCTTCAGTTTTGCGAACCTTCGCAAGTCTTCTCATGTACGATTTATCATCTTGAAACAGGCTTGTGAGATGCAAACTGTTTTTCCCAGAATTAATCATAGGCTCCTTAAGTCAATAGCAAGTCATGAATAACTTTATAAAAAACTCAGATGAAAAACAGCGCTGGCTGCTTGCCTCCACCCTGCTGAATACTGCCCTGGCCATTGGCAAAATTGGCTGGGGGCTGGTGATGGAGTCAACCCTGGTTACCGCTGACGGCATCCATTCAATATCCGATGTTTTTGGTGCATTACTGATACTTCTGGCGCTATATTTTTCCGCACATCGTTCTCAGCGTTTTCCTTATGGACTACACAAGCTCGAAGATATGGCGGCATTGCTGGGAGGGCTGGGTATTTTGTTTGCCGGTTATGAAATTATTCATTCTGTCTTTTTTGATCAGGGAATTCGTACACCTGAATCTATCTGGAGCACAATTGGTTTTATTGCAGCCATTCTGTTTATTCAAGCGGTGTTTTACTATGCCGAACTGAATGCGGCAAGGCGTTTGAACTCGCCCGGAGTCAGAGCCGATGCCATTAACTGGCTGGGCGATATAGGCGCCGGTCTTGTTGTGATCTCTGGTCTTGTTGCTCATCATTATGCCATACCTTATGCACAGGAAATTGCCGTCATTATTATTGTTGTGATGATATTTCAGGGGGCTTTTGAGGTACTTAGAGAATCCCTGTTGTCCTTACTGGATGCTGCCGATATCAAACTCGAAAAGAAAGTACAGGATATGATTATCGCTGAACCGGGAATTACACAGATTAAGCGTCTGACAATTCGAAAATCCGGTAGCGTTTATTTTGCCAATATTGAATTAGGTATTGCAGAAACAACGGTAATTGAAGCACACCGGAAAATTGACACGATTGTTGATAAGCTGCATAAAGCCATAAATGAGCTTGAGCTGGTTACAATTCATTATGAACCCGATCACCCGCCCTACCAGACAACAGTAGAATTACTGGCCGCTGATAAAAAAACATTGAGCAAACGTTTTGGCGCCGCGCCCTGGCTGCGCATTATTAAAAAATATCCGGATGGAAGACTAATATCCGATGCTTTAATTGAAAGCACCGCAAAAGATGCTCAAAAAGGAAAAGCATTCCTGCTGGCGGCCTGGTTAATATCCCATCACACAGATACGGTTATTATGGGACAGGCAGATCTTGATGAAAATATTATTGTCTTATTTAAATCGCTGGGTATGCTACTTAAACAGGAATCAGAAAACCCTGTAATATCAACCCCACCCTCACGCTAAAGTGACAAACAATATGATAAAAATAACCCACCGCCGTTTTATTTATGTAGCACTTCTTGGCCTTGTTTTAGCCGGGATCATTGCGCTCATTATAATAAAAGGCCCACTGGCCCCTTCCAGCGTGCAAACCGTGCACTTAAACAGGAGCGATCTTACACCGGCTCTATTTGGCGTGGGTACGGTAAACGCTAAACGCAGCTATATTGTTGGGCCTATCCGTACCGGGCGATTACAGCAGCTGTCAGTCGATCATGGGGATCGGGTAAGCGCAGGGCAGCTGCTCGGCCAGATGGATCCTGTTGACCTTACTTACCGTTTACAAAGTGCACAGCTGAATATTGAAAAATACGAACACCTGGTAGAAGCGGCGCAGGCTCGTCTGGATGAAGCCAGAAGTCGTTATACGCAGGCAAAACATGACGATAAGCGTTATCGGGAACTGGTAAAAAACAAACAGATCAGTTATGAAGCGGCAGAGGCAAAAGCAACCGCAGCCACGACGGCCATGGATCAGGTGCATGCAGCAGAAGCCAACCTTGAAGGCACTCGCCACGATATGCAGCGTTTGCAGTCTGATCTTAAAGCATTGCAGGCGCAGATTGATGATTTAAAACTCATCAGCCCGGCAACCGGTATTGTATCTTCCCGTGATGCTGAACCCGGTTCTCTCGTAGTTGGTGGTACAGCTGTTCTGCATATTATTGACGACAAAACTCTATGGGTTCGGGTTCGTATCGAGCAGCGTGACAGCACATCACTCCAAACCGGCCTGCCGGCTGAAATATTGTTACGCAGCCAGCCCGAAAACCCACTGGCAGGAAAAGTGGCACGGCTTGAACTGATTGCCGATGAGCTAACAGAAGAGCGTTGGGTTGATGTGGCTTTTGCGCAGATTCCACCGGGCGTGGCAATCGGCACACTGGCCAATGTCACCATTCATCTGCCTGTGGTTCAACAGGCACAATGGTTACCGGCTGCCGCCTTACAAAGCTTTAATCGTCAAACCGGTGTCTGGCTTGTTCAGAATAACAAAGCCCACTTTGTTCCAGTAAAAACAGGAATACGCACACTGGATGGCAAGATGCAGATTTTGTCAGGCGTCAGCACTGATGATGTTGTGGTTAGCCACACAAACAAGCCTCTACACGAAGGCCAGCGACTAAAAGTCATTAACCATGATTAGTCTTGCCTACCGGGATATATCCAATAGCTTTGGCCGTTATCTTTTAACCGGCATCGGTCTGGGGCTGCTTATTGGTGTCACCCTCACCATGGCCGGCGTATTCCGCGGCATGGTGGATGATGGCAAAGCCCTGTTGCGTTATGCCGATGCGGATATCTGGGTGGTTCAGCAAAATACCCTGGGGCCGTTTGCCGAACCTTCATCACTGCCCGATAATATGTACCGGGGCATTCTTGCTATTGATGGTGTACGCCAGGCGCGCAATGTGGCTTATTTAACACTGGAAGTCAGCCATGGGGATCACAGTGTGCGAGTCATGCTGGAAGGTACAGATACACAGCAGAATTTAATACCGCTGACAGCCGGCCGGCCGATTATGCGCTCCCATTATGAACTGGTGGCCGATGAGCGTAGCGGTTTTAAAATTGGCGATCGCATTCCCATTCACCGGCACGATTACGAAGTTGTAGGTTTAACTCAGGGTATGCGTTCCCCTTCCGGTGACCCTATTCTGTTTCTCCCCTTAAAAGATGCTCAGGAAATTCAGTTTCTTAAAGATAATGATGCGGTGTTTCGAGATCGCAAGCAGCTGGAAACAAATCCAAAACTCAATCCTCCCAATAATCCCGGATTACTGGATGCCGTAGAACAGAACCTGTTTTCCAATCATCGGGTGAATACTGTGCTGGTTCAGCTAATGCCCGGTGCCAATCCGAGACAGGTAGCAGATGATATTGAAAAATGGCTGCGCCTTACCGCTTATCCCAGCGATGAAATGGAAGAGATTCTAATCGGCCAGCTAATCGCCATGGCTTCAAAACAGATTGGCCTTTTTCTGGTTATTTTAACAATTGTTAGCGCGGCTATTGTGGCACTCACTATCTATTCCATGACACAGACAAAGCTAAAAGAAATCGCCGTGCTTAAACTGATTGGCACCCGTAATATTTTAATTTCCCGAATGATTTTACTGGAGGCCATCGGTCTGGGCCTGATTGGTTTTCTAACCGGCAAACTGGCTGTTACCTACTGGGCGCCGCTATTTCCAAAGCATATTGTGATGCTGCCGGAGGATACTTTTCGCGCACTCCTAATAACCCTGGTCATCTGTATTCTGGCCAGTATTGCGGGCATTCGGGCCGCGCTACGAATCCCGCCCGGCTCGGCGATTGGAGGCTGATAATATGGCCGATACAAACAATCAAGTCGCTGAACAAAATATAATAAAGCCCGCCATACGGGTTGAAAATCTAAGCAAAACCTATGGCACCGGCAGCTCTGCGGTACAGGCATTAAAAGATGCCAGCATGCAGGTACAACCGGGTGAAGTGGTTGGCTTGCTTGGCCCGAGTGGTTCGGGTAAAACCACATTGCTGCAATGCCTCGGTGCGATTATCGATCCCAGTGGTGGCCGAATAACCTTAGGAGGGGATCTGTTATTTGAAAATGGCTGGCAATACAGTGATCGCCGTACCCTACGCCGAGACCGAATCGGCTTTATCTTTCAGCGGCCCTATTTAATTCCCTTTATGAACGCAACGGAGAACATCGCCTTTTTACCGATGTTACAGGGCAAGAGCAATAAACAGGCATACAAACGTGCAGAAGAACTGCTTGATACGTTGGATATAGCCGACCGGGCGGCTGCCCGTATCGAACAGCTCTCCGGAGGCGAACAACAGCGTGTTGCCATTGCCCGGGCACTGGCAAACCGCCCCCCCATTATTCTTGCTGATGAACCAACAGCGCCACTGGATAGTCACCGCGCCATGTCTGTAATGCAATTGCTACATGAGATGGCGGCAAAATCCGGCACAGCCATTATTGTTGTTACCCATGATGAAAATATCATCCCGGTATTTAAACGCCTGTATCGATTACGTGATGGTGTATTGCATGAAGAAGCAGGCGAAGGCCGTGGCTTTGATTATCTTGAAAATTAAACCGACTTTATAAAAATACCCTAACTTATGAATCATAATGCTGAGATTAAACCCCTGCAGTTAGAAATTATCGGCAAAGGTGCCGATGTTGAAAAAATACTGAAACGTCTGCGCTGTGCTGCCAGGGCAACCGGCAGTGAATTACAGCTTTCATGGTTGCATGAATATCCACAAACTGTATTTGAAAATGCCAGACATTCTATTGCTGTCAGCAATAATAAGGAATTACTGATCGATGGGCTGGTACCCACTGAAAAAATTGAAGCTTAAAACAGCTAACAGGAAAGCACTAAATGTCACATGACCATTCACACGATGTTCCAGAATCAGGCCGGCGGCTGGCAATCGTCGTTGCACTGAATTTTACCATTACGATTGCAGAAGTGATTGGGGGCCTGATGTCAGGCAGCCTGTCTCTGCTATCGGATGCTCTGCATAATTTTAGCGATGGTATTGCCGTTATTATTGCCTGGATAGCCATTAAATTACGCGGTCTGCCCCGCAGCGATCACTATACCTTTGGCCTGAAACGAGCTGAGGTATTTGCGGCGGTGATTAATGCAGGCGCACTGGTGGCCATCAGTATTTATTTGTTTGTTGAAGCCTGGCAGCATTATATGAATCCCGAACCGATTGCCGGTAATATTATGACCATTGTCGCTACCGTAGGACTGGTTGCCAATGTGATTGGTACCTGGCTATTGCATCGCGGATCAAAAGAAAGCACCAACCTGCGAGCCGCCTATCTGCATCTTTTTTCCGATGCCATATCCAGTATTGGAGTCATTCTTGGTGGCCTGGCAATTATGTTTTTGGATATTTACTGGATCGACCCGCTGTTAACGGTGTTAATCGGCCTGTATGTATTAAAGGAAAGCCTGCAAATTCTGTGGCATACCCTGGGAATGTTTATGCTGGCAACACCTCCTGATCTGGATATTAATGAGATCAGGCAGTTTATTCGTGAACAGGAAGGAATAGACAATGTTCATCATATTCATCTGTGGGCCGTAGCCGATAATGACGTGCATTTTGAAGGCCATATAAGCCTTGAAGATCAGCCTCTCAGTCAGGCTTCAAAAATAAGAGAAAAGCTTGAAGAAGCCTTACATGATAAATTTGAAATCAATCATACAACAATACAATTTGAGGCAAGTACGGATTTTTGTAAAACGGCTGACCTGCCGTAAGCCTTAATAAAACTCTTTACACTTATTTCTGCCGACCATGTATATCATCAGGCTTATGGCATAAATAATGGTAAAGATAATTAAGGTATCGGTGCCTCCCAGCTTATCCCATAACCAGTCGGTTAATAAGGCAGCGGATGAAGTTACAATGGCATTAACCGCATAAAACCAGCCATAAATTTTTCCCTTGGCCTGTTTGAATTTACCCAGCCTCATGCGTATGGCATTAATGGTAGTCACCATAAA
>JALTRC010000021.1 GCA_026998145.1 Gammaproteobacteria bacterium | reverse complement strand
AAGCTCAATGCTGGCCTGGATACGCCACTTCTCTGAACAATTACCAGAGTGGAGTCTTATTCACTGTTAACCCAACCAACAAATTTGTGATGGAGAAGAGTGCCTATGAAGTAATCAAAGGAAAAAGAGGTGGGAATACAAAGGAGAATATTGCAAAGGAACTCAATGCAAGAGGTGTTATGACCATTTACAACAGGAAAATTTATAGGATTGAGGAAGTTTCCTATGATCACTCTCCAAAGGATGTTTTCTTAATGAAAGAAAAGAATATGACAAGGGAAATCTCTTATATTGATTATTACAAGGAAAAGTATAATGTAACTATTAGTGATCATGATCAACCTTTGCTTGTGCATGTGAATGAGAAAACAATGCAGAAGATTTTCCTTATCCCAGAGACTTGCATGCTGACTGGAATTACTGATGAATTGAAGGCTAAGAATTCGAGAGAAATGAGGGATATTCTATTTGCTAATGCTGAGACTAAGTATAAGAGGATTGAAACTTACTTCGATCATTTACTAAATCATGAGAAGTGTAAGCAAATGATGGAGCAGTGGAAGGTAACTATTGTAAATAAGCCTCTTCAAATTAATGCTGTGCAACTTCACCCAGGAAGCATTCTAATCAACAAGGGCCAGAAGATTGACTTAGCCAGAACTCCAGAATTTGATAGAGAGATTAAGAATCTCATGGACATGCCTCAGTTAAGTAAATGGGCTGTTTTCTATCCAAGAAGATTCAAGAAGGAAGCTGAAGCTTTACTTAGAGATTTGCAGAACTGCCTCAGAGATTTTAAGTACCCTTGCAGTCCTCCAAGAAGAGTTGAAATTGAGAATGATAGGATTGAAACTTGGAAAGCTTCCATTGATAGTACTTTAAAGGGTCAAAAAGGCATTAGTTGAGCCATTTTCGTGATCCCAGGAAGGAAGAAAGCCTCTCCAGTCTATCATGAATTGAAAAAAATTCTTATTGATCAAGTTCCAATTCCTTCTCAGATGATTCTTGCAGACACACTTTCTAGAGCAAAAGGAATCAGAAGTATTGCCAACAAACTCTTCATCCAGTGTAATGCCAAATTTGGAGGAACTCCTTGGGGCTTTGACAACCTCCCCATGTGTGATAAGCCAACTATGTTCTGTGGAATTGACATCTTTAAGAAGTGAAGAGCCAAGGGCTGCTCCTACAGTGCCTTTGTATCATCAACTGACAAGTATTGAGGTAAATTCCATAGTGAAGTAAGCTGGAATAAGGAGGGAGATGATCTTGGTGCTACATTTGGAAAGGCAGTTATTAGCTCAATCAATGCTTTCAAGGAAAAGAACAGTGCTGCTCCTCAGAGAATTGTTATTTTCAGAGATGGAGTGTCTGAATCCCAACTACCTGCAGTTCTCAGTACAGAGTGTGGGTCAATCAAGGAAGCAATGGAGAGTAATGGGTATAAAGATGTTGACTTGATCTTCTTAGTAGTGAATCAGACTTCCAATGCTCGATTCTTCAGCAAGAATGGCAGTAGAAATGTAAATCCTGAAAGAGGAATTGTGATTGACTCTGGAGTAGTAAAGGAGTGTGAGTATGACTTCTACATTGTTCCTCATGGCAGCAGGCAAGGAATCCAAGGACCAACAAGATTCCATTTACTGTACACAAGTGAGGCAGTTAACACTAAATCTCTGTATGAAGTGTGCTATAGACTGTGCTATGGCTATTTCAACTATGGCTCATCTATTAAAGTACCTTCTCCAGTGTTATATGCTCATAAGCTAGCCTACTTCTTGGGAGAGATTGAGAACAAACAAGGTCAGACTATGCCAGATGACATTCTGAAATCTAAGCTCTACTATATTTAATTAGCCTTTCCTAATTAACCAAATTAGCTCTCAATTTTCATTGTTTTCC
>JALTRC010000020.1 GCA_026998145.1 Gammaproteobacteria bacterium | reverse complement strand
CGCTGTTTATTGTTAGCCTGAGCGGGCTTCAGCTTTATGCGGTTGAGGAGGGGCAGGGGCCATTTGCTGATGTGAATTCTATAAGTTTAATCAGTAGTGCTTATGCAGACAGTGATGACGACCATCCCTCTGATCATAAAAAAGATAATAGTGCTGAGGAATTCTGGGAGGATATACATGAGGGCTCAGCTGAGTTTATGGTTTTTCTGATTTTTTTACATATAGGTGGGGTGCTGGTATCCAGTATGGTGCACAGAGAAAATCTTGTTAAAGCTATGATTACGGGTAGAAAAAATCGCTAGCATTAAAAAAGCCCGGTAAAAAACCGGGCTTTCTTTTTTACTTCCTGCTGAGCAGTAGCGAGGTGTTATCCTCGGATACCAGGACCATTCAGCTTGATGCCGTTGCTCATATAAGTGTGGAAGTATTCCAGAGCGCGATATTCTTTGCTCTGTGCCTTAAATGGCTTAGCACGAACCTGCTTGTTACAGCCGCCATAGCGGCGGTGCAGTGTACCCATACCATCACCCTTAGAGCTCTTTGATGCCCACTTGTTGCGGAACACAGGGAAGTGAGTTGTGTGACCTAAAGCAGGGCTCAGGATGTTTGCACGGATCTTGTTGCCTGCATTGTAGTAATGACAGTCAGCACAGGACATATTCAGCTGGCCACGCTTGGCATAGAAATGCTTCTTGCCGCGCTCGTACCATGCGATAGAGTCAGGTGTGTTAACGATTTTAACATTACCTTTCTTGCCGCGAGACTGATATGCAAAGTAAGCCATAAGATGGGCAATTTTGCCTTTCTTCCATTTCAGTGGCTTTTCGCCATTTTTCTTGCGGCATTCATTGATCGCCATTTCAAGGGTTACAACTTCCTTACGTTTCTTGCTGTAGTAAGGGTAGTTCTGCTTCATACCCTGCTTGGCTTTTGGAAAGCAGCTGGCATATGTTTTACCGTTTTTGAACGGTGTGTTAAACAGTTTTTCACCTTTTTCAACATAAATTTCATAGGGAGGAAATTCTTCAAAGGCTTCCCACTGAGCACGTGATGCTTTATCAACGGCATAAACACCGTTAGCAAAATCCTGTAAAGGTGTGCCGGGGAAACGCTTGGTGAAGTAACTTCTGAAGTCTTTTAGATCTTGTTCAGGATTTGCCGCCACACCCAGTAAAGGTGCTGCTAACATGCAAATCGTAGAAACAATCACAGCTAGTTTTTTCATGGTTAATACCTTCTTTTAATTTGGCCGAAGATTACGATTATTTGATTTTTACTTCAGCAGAATCGCTCTTGCCTTTGTTATCAAGCCAGCTGACTTTTAATTTGTCACCCGATTTGGCGCCCTTGAACTGGAATGACATATAGGGATTTTTTGAAATTGCAGTTCCCCAGTATGCTGTCAGAACATTTTTGCCGTTGTGAGTGCAGGTAACTTCCTGAATATATTCAGCAGGAATTTTTTTACCTGTTTTTTTGTTTTTGCGCATACCAGTTTCCATAGGATGACTGATAAGGGTTTTAACGATAGTTACACCGCCTTTAACCTTAGCGCGAATTTTTATTGATTTTGCCATTATATTGTCCTCGAATCTCTTAAATTAACCGCCGCAGCCGCCGATTGTTACTTTAACTTCTTTCTTGGCAGTGTAGAGCTTGCCACCTGCTTTGATAACGGCAACGACATCAGAAGTTTTACCCATTTTGATACGGGTAGAAATAAAGCCTTCAGTGTTGCTGGCCAGGTTGAAAGTTGCGGCAAGAGGAGTCGCATTTTTTGCAACGATAATGCTAATGGATTCTGTGCCGGCAATTTTGCTGGTAACAGTAACGGGCACAACAGCACCGTTTTCAGCGATATCAGGAGCTTTCAGTTTAATGTCACCGCTGGGTGATGCATTGCTTGCACCCAGAGCTGCACTCAGTGCGCTGTTAACATCAGTTGCCTGAAAAGCGGCTTTTGGCCATGCTGCTAAAACAGCACGAGGACTAATTAAGCCTGCACCTACAGCAATACCAATGGCACTGGCTGTCACAGAGCTTTTTAGAAAGGATCTACGATTTGTGTTCATTATATTTTTTACCTTAGTCATTCTTTAGAGTGAATAGATAAACTCAGCAACCTTATTAATCTCGTCTTTGGACAATATTGCGTGGGGTCCAAATGGAGGCATAATAGTGTTTGGGTTGTTTTTACGAGCATCTGTAATCTGTGCTTTCAGCTTGTTTAAATCTGGAAAGCGAGCTTTCATACCAACAAGTGGAGGCCCAATATTGCCAGGTAATTTGCCGCCAGCGATCTGGTGACAAGCCAGGCAGTTGCCTTTCTTCTTGTTGAAAGCGATAGCTTTACCCTGGTCAATTACTGAAGCTTCTTCTGCAACAGAAATAGCGGGAATTGATAGAGCAAGACTACCCAGAAGCGCAGCGATAGATGTCGCTGTAGATATTACTTTTGCGGTGTACCGCATAATTCACTCCTTAACGATTTGCGTGGTTAGTGTGGTAAGAATAGTTTACCTACGGGGTTTTTCTCAAAATTACCTGTGTTTAACAGGCTGCATAACACAGTCTGCCACCGGATTAATTTAAAGTGCGAGTATTGTTACCCCAATTAATAATCTAAATCCAGTGCTTTACATACATTTATGATGAAAAAATACGGTTTTAAGTAATTGTTTGAACTTTTGCAGAACAAAAGCGGAGAAACAATTTTTAAAACCATGCTAAATCATAAAATGCTAATATAAATAAAGATTTAGAGCCTATAGGATACCCATTGAAAGCTGAATGGCAAGTAAAATATGTCGCTTTTTGGAGATTGTTCAGCTGAATATTAGTGTTATTTAATTCGTTAATTGTTATGTTTTTGAAAAAGTGCTGTTAAATAATCTTTACGGCTTTCCAGTCGTTGTCGCGTACTGGCTTTTAATCCGCTTTGTTTTAGTGCATTTTCTATTTGCTGTGCGGCGTAGGTAATATAGCCATCAATTTCATACTGATAACTGGTTGCTTCCAGTGCGGATGCAATTTGCCCGTTGGCATAATAGGTCTGTGCCAGTTTTTTATAAGCACTGGCATCAGCCCTGTTCTGTATCTGTCGTTTAAGTAGCTGTATCGCCTTTGAGTATTTTTTCTGACGGTTGAGTGATTCAGCATAAGCAAGTGTTACAGGCAGGTAGTTTGGGTAGAGGCTTGATAAGCTTTCCAGAATGTTATTACTTTTAATATATTGCTTATTGAGCCTGTAGGCGCGGGCAAGTGCCAGCTTAAACCAGGGGTGTTGCTGTTTCTGGATAAGAGAGTGCAGAATTTTTATCGCCTCAGTGGTTTTTTCTGCATCAAGCAGGAGTAAAGACTGCCCGTATAGTGATGGCAGGTTTTCTGGTTTGTTATCATCCTGTTGCAGACGTTGTAATAAAACTGGTTTATTTTGTGTGCTCTGTACCAGAATGCGAATGCGGCTGAGCTGAAAGTCCAGGCTATCATTGCGTAGTTTTTGATTGCCGGGTTTTAGTCTGTGCCTGGCCTCGGCTACACGTGTGGAGCTCAGAGGGTGAGTTCTTAAAAATTCAATTTGGGACAGGGCATTATCTGTCTCTGCTTTGGATAGCAGTGTTTCAAAAAAGTCGGCCATACCGACAGGGTTAATGTTAGCCTTTCTTAAAACAGATACGCCGATGCGATCAGCTTCATATTCATTATGCCGGGTAAAGTTTATCTGTGATTGCATAGCAGCGGCTGTGCCACCGTAAAAAATCGCTGCGGCCGCATCGGGGCTTTGTGAACCGACGAGTAAAGCTGCCAGTAATGCAGCAAACATGGTTGCCGATGAGCTAGATGAGTCGCTCATGCTGCGGGCAATATGTCGTTGAGTAACATGGGAAATTTCGTGAGCCAGTACACCGGCCAGCTCCCGTTCATTTTTTGCAGCAAGCAGCAAGCCGCTGTTTACGCCGATAAATGCACCGGGCAGGGCGAAAGCGTTAATCGTGCTGGAATTAACAATAAAGAAAGTGGCCTGTAAATTGGGTTGTTCTGAATTTGATACCAGCTTTTGTCCCAGCGACTGTATGTACTCATTAACCATCAGATCTTCAAGTAATAAATGGCTGGATTTTAGTGTTTGATAATAATTCTTGCCGAGCTGGTATTCCTGTGAAGGGGTAACATCCTGCCGGCTCGGGTCGCCAAGAACCGGTAGCTCAGCCTGCGACAGGCAGGGGTATATACTCATTATGATGATTACAGTAAACCGTATCAGAGTGGGGGATATGTTGCTGAAAAATTTCATTTAGATAAAAGTATTAGCCGGTTTGTATTTTTATAAGCATAAAAAAAGCTGCACATTGTGCAGCTTTTTTAAGTCTATATCTAAAAGCAGATTTTAGATAAATAATGACTGAGTTGCATCGCTAGACTCTTCGAAGTAAGTCGCTGCACCGACATAGTCTACGCCATCAATGAATACGACAGGATCATAGCCAAATAATTCTACTGTCATCTGGCAGGCGAGGAATTTGACTTCGGCTTCCTGGCAAAGTTCGCGCAATTCAGCAATTGTTGCAACACCACAGTTAGAGATAGTTTTCTTCATTAATGTAGTGGCAATGCTGTCCATCCAGGGAATGTTCCACAGCACATTGGGGATTTTAGGGCCAAAGTCGATAGACTTGAACCATTTAGGGCCCATTGGCATTTTCATCGGCATAGAAGGGTTACCTGTTGGTGTAACGCGCAGACCGCTAGTGTCTTTCAGTAACAGATTCAGGCCGTAGAATGTAAAGAAAATAGAAACTTCCATACCTAGCGCAGCAGCAGTACTGGCAAGGATATAAGGAGGGTATGCCCAGTCCAGTGTGCCTTTTGTCGCGATAATGGTTAGCTTGCGTTCGCTCATTTGATTTCTCCTCGAGATTTGCTGAGTCAGTCGGGGTGAAGCGCTGATGCTTAAAATACCGGACTGGATGACTCAAAATATTGTCAAAATAAAAAAGTTGGTCGATCGTATGATTTTTCAACTTTAACCTTACCTTTTAATGTAATTAAAAGGCAAGTCTTAAATTGTAAAAAATAATAATGCCTTATGGCAGTGGTTATGGTGAGTTTATCAGGCTAAAGTTTATTAGTTGTTCAACCTGTTGATTTGTAAAGAATAAATCTTACTATCAGGTTCGGTTGGTGTGTTTTTAATATAAGATGTTTAGTGTATATGGATGTATTAATGTTAGGTGATCTGGTTTTCCATGGATCAGGACTTGTCGGGAATTGGCTTTTTATATAATATTAGATTTTCAGTGAATACTTATATAGGAAGCATATGAGCCAGATTAAAGAACTTGATGTTGAGACACTAAAAAATCTGATGGATGAAGGAAAGGATATTCGAGTTATTGATGTGCGCAGTATTGCCGAAATGAATAGCAGTGGTGTTATTCCACAGGCTGAAAAGCTCCCCCTGCATACCCTCCCGGTGCGGTTAAATGAAATTAATAGTGACGATATGTGTGTGCTGTATTGCCGTAGCGGGGCTCGCTCGGCTCAGGGTGTAGGCTTTATGGCAGCCCAGGGCTATGACAATGTATACAATCTGCGAGGTGGTATTATTGCCTGGCATAGAAATGGCCTGCCCCTTGATGCCTGCGCATAAGCCCTAAATCAGGGAAAATAAATTCTTTATCAGACTTGCCCGGCCGGGCAAGTCAATATACTATCGGCTGCTTTAAGAAAGTGCCGGATAACTTCTTTATTGTTTCAGCGCGGTTCATTCGCTTTCTGAAACAGACCATTCAAATGAAAATATTGATGCATGTGCCCACTTAAACGCTTAAGGTGGCGATTTTCTTGCGTCCGTATTTTTTATCGGTTTTATGGGCTTTCTTGAAACAAAAAAATAATGTTTGTCTTTAGAGGAAACTCTGAGAAATTTATGAACTACATATCGCATCTACATTTTCTGCTCAGCATTGTGAACTTTTGCAATAGTCCGCTATTGTGCATGATTCGTTATATTGAATCAGAAAGTGTAGATAGAAGTTGTTTCATCCAGAATTAATCAGGAATTCCTTAAATTTCGATTATTTACATATAAATTGTGCTGTAAATTTGCGTAATGGACAAACATGAACTAAAAAACTCTCAA
>JALTRC010000019.1 GCA_026998145.1 Gammaproteobacteria bacterium | reverse complement strand
AATATTATCCCGGCCTGTATATCAATGCCGCCCACGGTGCCCGTGGCCTTGTTTCCAGTTTTTTATCGGCCGAGATTATTGCCGCTCAATTGAATAATGAACCATTACCTGTATTATCTGACGTTGCTGAGGCCTTGCATCCATCAAGGTCTATAATAAAACGTATTTTAAAGCGACAACTCAGGGGCTAGCTTGAAGATGAAATTAATAATGGCCTTGAGCCTGTATCTGGTAGCCATATTTGCTCAGGCTGCCTGTAATGATCCACCGGCGCCCAGGGTCAACTGGTCAGGCTGTGACAAATCGGGTCTGGATCTGTCATCGGTCAATCTTACTCGCGCTGTACTCAAGCGCACCAACTTTACCGGCAGCAAACTTGTTAATGCCCGGCTGGATAGAGCCGATTTTAATTTTGCCATACTCAAGCAGGCGGATTTTACCAAAGCCTCTTTAAAAAAAGCGCGTCTGGTCAGTGTGAATGCAGTCCAGGCAAATTTTACCCAGGCCCGTTTAAGTCAGGCCGACTTTCGCCGTGCCAATATTCAGCAGGCGATTTTTCGGCAGGCCATTTTATCTGAGGCCCGCTTCTACGAAGCACAGGCAGATAAGGCTATTTTCCATAAAGCCCGGCTAAAGGCCGCCAACTTTGAGCAGGCCAGTTTATATCAGGCTGATTTTCGTCAGGCGCAGGCCAGCTCTGCTAACTTTAAGCGGGCCAGTGCCGACCAGATCAACTGTCAGCAGGCAATGCTGGAAAAAACCCAGTGGGAAAAAGCCAGCTTGCTGGATGCCAATTTCACAAAAGCAAACCTGACAAAATCTTTTTTTGTCGATGCCATTATTGATGGCGCTGATTTTAAACAGGCGATACTGAACGATGCAATCTGGGTAGAATATCAACGCTGCCGTAGAGATTCGCTGGGAATATGTCAATAGTATGATCGGAAACCTCTGATGAATATCATTTCCAGACTGTCGATAAAAGCCAGAACTTATCTGCTGGTTATGCTCAGTGTTGTGGTAGCGCTGGTTTTATCTTTTGTTTCCAGTAATGGTTTGAATTCCATTCGTGACGAACTATCCGGGATGGTTTTTGCAACAAAAATTGAGCGCTACACCAGCAAGCTTATTATTGAGGAACAGAATTACCGGCTGAATGCCAATGGCTCAGTTTATAATTTTGCAGCAGCGAACCAGGCCTATGAAAGGGCAATGCAATATGTGAATGAGATTTATGCATTATTATTGCAGCGATCGGATAAACATAAAATCGAATCCATACAGCAGGAGCTTAATAATATACATGAGTCTACAAATGCATATCGAACACTATATTTAAAAGGTGTTTCATTACTCACCGAGCTAAACCGAAAAGCCAATACACTGGAAAGCGAAGGGGAGAATATTACCCGCCATATACAGCAGTATGTTGAGGCTAAACGGGTAGAGATTAAGCAGTCCCTAAATCAGAAAACAGTCGAAAAAATAAATAATGGTTCCAATATCTGGCAGTACACTTATGTTACCCGGCTGGAAGAAAAGAAATATCGGCTAAGCCCCAATGCATCGGTTCTGGATGCGTTTAATAAAGATTACACTTTTATGATGAATGAATGGTCACGGCTAAAGCGGATGTCGGATCAAACATACGAATATGAAAAGCTGGAAGAATTTAATAAGGCTGCAAAAAAATATCAACAGGCTATGTTGGCGTGGGTGAATTTGAATCGCCAGCTGGTTTCCGATGTGCTACCAGAAATGCGACAGTTTGGTAATAACATTATTATGAATGCAGTTCGCAGTGCCGAAGAATCGATTCAGCGGGTTTCCAGGGAGCAGCGTAATATTTCACTGGTGCTGATTATCGTTACCGGTATTACAATTGTGCTGGGTGTGTTATTTGG
>JALTRC010000018.1 GCA_026998145.1 Gammaproteobacteria bacterium | reverse complement strand
TATTGTAACAACACAAAACCAGCACTTTTCTCTGTGTACCCTTGTGCTCTCTGTGGTGAACTGCTTTTAAACGCTTATGTAAATGAGTTAACTGGATTCCAGTCTGCGCAGGAATGATGATTGGTTTAAAAAGATTTAACCACAGAGGACACGGAGGTCACAGAGGTTTTTATTGTAACAACACAAAACCAGCACTTTTCTCTGTGTACCCTTGTGCTCTCTGTGGTGAACTGCTTTTAAACGCTTATGTAAATGAGTTAACTGGATTCCAATCTGCGCAGGAATGATGATTGGTTTAAAAAGATTTAACCACAGAGGTCATAGAGGCTCACAGAGGTTTTTATTGTAACAATACAAAACCAACACTTTTCTCTGTGTACCCCTGTGCTCTCTGTGGTAGATTGCTTTTAAAACAGTTATGTAAATGAGTTATCTGGATTCCCGCCTGCGCGGGAATGACTGAGAGTAAACCTGTAAAAAACTCTGTGACTCTGCGCCTCTGTGTCAAAAAACTTATTAGGAACCGTGTCGGAGTCAAACTAACTCAGACACTATTGTGATAATAATACAAAACTTTGCGTCCTTCGCGACTTTGCGTCAAAGCTATGTTGACACAGAGGCACGAAGAATAGTATTTATATTGCAAGGAACTCGCTCAATTAAATCCGGTCACTGTATAAACCAGTCATAAACAGGCCTCCCCAGCTATGAGTATTATTATCAAGTCATCCCGTGCCAGTGATATAAAGTCTTCTGAGATTACCCCTGAATCCGATTACCTTAATCGCCGCGAATTTATCAAAAAATCCAGCCTGCTACTGGGCGCTGCATGGGCCGGGCGAGTGGCTATGCCGGTAGCGGCATCCACAAAAGATTTTTCTTCCATTATTAAAAGCCCTTACAGCACTGATGTGCCACCCAATAGCTTTAAAGAAATTACCTCGTACAATAATTTTTATGAATTCGGCACCTCCAAAAAAGATCCCGCTCGAAATGCCGGTGATTTTCAAACCGATCCCTGGAGTATTACTATCGAAGGTGAGTGCAAAAAGCAGGGGCGCTTTGATCTGGATGATCTGATTAAACCTTTTGCGCTGGAAGAGCGTATTTACCGCTTTCGTTGTGTGGAAGGCTGGTCGATGGTTATTCCCTGGATCGGTTTTTCTCTGGCGGATTTAATCAAACAATGCGAGCCAAATTCCCGGGCTAAATATATAGAATTTACCACATTATATGATCCCAAACGCATGCCCGGCCAGAAGCGCCGTGTTTTGCAATGGCCCTATACAGAAGGCCTGCGGATAGATGAAGCCATGAATCCACTAACGCTAATGGCTGTGGGTTTATATGGTAAAACTATGCCCAATCAAAATGGTGCGCCAATTCGTCTGGTGGTGCCCTGGAAGTATGGTTTCAAGAGTATCAAGTCCATTGTTAAAATCCGTTTCACAGAAACCCAGCCAGCCTGTACCTGGAATGTCACCGCGCCAAAAGAATATGGTTTTTATTCCAATGTAAATCCCAATGTGGATCATCCCCGCTGGAGTCAGCGCACTGAGCGTCGCATTGGTAGCAAGTTCTGGGAGCCAAAGCAAAAAACTTTGATGTTTAATGGCTATGGTGAAGACGTGGCGTATTTATATAAAGATATGGATTTAACAAAGTACTTCTAATGTGTATTTGTGTGCCTGTTCGTCGTCCCCGTAAAAACCCCGGTAAACCGGGTGTTTTGTCCCGTATGGTTAAATCTGATGCCCTGTTAAAGTCTCTTGTTTTTATTATGGCTTTATTGCCGTTTCTCAATCTGGTGCTGCGGGCATTTAATGATGAGCTGGGTGTAAATCCCGTGGAAACATTAGTGCGCACTACCGGTGACTGGGCATTTTATTTTTTACTTATCACCTTAAGTGTAACGCCGCTGGTTAAGCTGGCTGGCTTGAATCGACTCATGAAACTACGCCGTATGCTGGGGCTGTTTGTGTTTTTTTATGCCTGTTTGCATCTGATCAGTTATGTCTGGTTCGACCAGTATTTTGACTGGGAGGGTATATTCAGGGATATTGTTAAGCGGCCCTTTATTACACTGGGCTTTGTTGCCTTTATGATTCTGTCATTACTGGCGTTTACCTCTACTAATAAAATGATGCGGCGCTTAAAGAAAAACTGGAAACGATTGCACCAGCTGATTTACCCTTTATCGCTGATTGTCATGCTGCATTATTTTATGATGATAAAGGCGGATTATCAGCAGCCATTATTATTTTTAATCGTATTGATGCTTCTTCTGGCTTATCGCATAAGGCGCCCTAAAAAATATCGACCTGTTTAATAGCCGTTTGATTTTTTCATTCTCTCTATCGGTGCTTATTTGATTAATATCAAATAAAATCCTTCCGTCTCTTTGTTTATTTAATGTTTCACAATATTCCCATTGACTTAAGTCAAGGCTGGGGTGTTTATTCGGCCTAGACTGTAATTGCCGCGACATAACCTACATTCATTTGGAGAGGAGTACCTCGCTATGAAGACCAGATCCATCGGCAGCGCATTTGCACTGTCAACACTAATTATGGCCATGAGTGGTACTGTGGTTGCAGCCGGTTCCGGGCACAAGGGAGCATCGAGTGAAGATGTTAAATATGAAGGGGCGCCGAGCGTTATTGATCCTTCAACAACTAAAGATCTGGTGACCAGCCAGGGTCCGAAAATGACAAAAACAGAATTTGCAGCTGCCAAGGAAATATTCTTTGAACGTTGCGCTGGTTGTCACGGTGTATTACGAAAAGGTGCCACAGGTAAGCCATTAACTACCGACATCACCCGTAAACGGGGAACAGAATACCTAAAAACTTTTATCACCTATGGTTCCGCAGCCGGTATGCCTAACTGGGGTACATCCGGTCAGTTATCTGAACAACAGATTGATATGATGGCCCGCTATTTACAGCATGAACCACCGGTTCCGCCTGAATATGGCATGAAAGAAATGAAGGCCACCTGGAAGGTAATTGTGCCACCATCCAAGCGACCCAAACACCAGATGAACAAGTTGAATCTGGCTAACCTGTTTTCTGTTACCTTACGTGACGATGGCAAGATTGCCCTGATTGATGGGGATACGAAGAAAATTATCACCACCATTAAAACCGGTTATGCGGTGCATATTTCGCGCCTGTCGGCTTCAGGACGTTATCTGTTTGTGATTGGTCGTGATGCCAAAATCGATCTGATTGATTTATGGATGAAAGTACCTAAAACAGTTGCTGAAATTAAGGTCGGTATGGAAGCCCGTTCTGTTGAAACATCCAAATACAAAGGTATGGAAGACAAGTACGCCATTGCCGGTACTTACTGGCCACCACAATTTGTTGTAATGGATGGTGATACTCTGGAGCCGTTGAAAATTGTCGGTACCCGGGGCATGACAGTGGATACACAGGAATACCATCCTGAGCCACGTGTTGCGGCGATTGTTGCATCTCATGAACATCCTGAATTCATTGTGAATGTTAAGGAAACCGGTAAGGTGCTGATGGTAGATTATTCCGATCTGGATAATATGAAAATCACCACTATCGATGCAGCCCGTTATCTGCATGATGGGGGCTGGGATTCCACTCAGCGTTATTTCCTGACGGCGGCTAACAAGTCTAACAAGATTGCGGTTATCGATTCCAAGAAAGATAAGCTGACTGCGCTGGTTGATGTGGGCAAGATTCCCCATCCGGGCCGTGGTGCTAACTTCAAGGACCCCAAATATGGTCCCGTATGGGCAACGTCCCATCTGGGTGACAACACCATTGCGGTAATCGGCACAGATCCTAAAAAGCATAAGAAATATGCCTGGAAGGTTGTGCGCAGTCTGGAAGGACAGGGCGGTGGTTCTTTATTTATAAAGACGCATCCCAAGTCACATCATCTGTATGTTGATACCCCGTTAAATCCTGATAAGGATATGAGCCAGTCTGTGGCGGTATATGACATCAAACATCTGGACAAGGGCTATAAAGTTCTGCCAATTGCCAAATGGGCAAAGCTGGGTGATGGGCCCAAGCGTGTTGTACAGCCTGAATTTAACAAGGCCGGTAATGAAGTCTGGTTCTCTGTATGGAATGGCAAGTCACAGGAATCTGCTCTGGTGGTTGTGAATGATAAAACCCTTGAGCTGAAGAAAGTGATTAAGGACAAGCGCCTGATTACCCCAACCGGTAAGTTCAATGTATATAACACCATGCATGATATCTACTAGGTAGATGGTGTTTAACGGGTGCGGAGTCGTTCCGCACCCGAATTTAAAAAACAGGAGATCAGGATGAATCACGCCGCGACGGTTTATCTGATAGGTGCAGGCCCTGGTGATGCAGAGCTGTTAACCTTAAAAGCATTTCGTTTGATTCAACAGGCGGATGTAGTGGTTTATGACCGACTGATTTCTGAAGACATACTGGATATGATTCCCACTGGCACTGCCCGCGAATATGTTGGCAAAGCCAGTGGAAATCATAGCCTTCCGCAAGATCAAATCAATCAGCTGCTGGTTGAACTGACAAAAAAATATCAACGTATTGTCAGGCTCAAAGGCGGCGATCCTTTTATTTTTGGACGGGGCAGTGAAGAAGCCCTGTACTTAAAGCAGCATCACATTCCATTTGAAGTGGTACCCGGCGTAACCGCCGCAGTTGCATGTGCAACTTATGCGGGCGTGCCTTTAACCCATCGGGGTTTGAGTCGCAATGTTACCTTGATGACCGGGCATTTTAAAAATGATGAAGCGCTGGAGCTAGATGCCAGCGCCGTTAACGGTGAAACCACCCTGGTGATTTATATGGGGCTGAGCAATTTGCAAAGAATCTGTGATGCCTTAATCAAGCAGGGTGTGGCCGCCAATATGCCTGCCATGGCGGTGCAAAATGGTACCACCACTGAACAACGGCGGGTTATTTCCAATGTAAAAAATCTGCCACAGGATGTTAAAAAAGCCGGTTTGAAATCACCCGTATTAATTGTGATTGGCAATACGGTAGTGCTGGCAAGACAGCTGGACTGGTTTACTGAACAACAGGATTTAGCCAATGAAAGTCTGGCTCAACTTGCTTCTGTATAGTGTGGCTTTCGCTGCACATGCAGGTGAATCGATTTCGTCTGCACGGCAGGCAGAGCTGCATGAACTGTTAATCGAGGATTGTGGATCCTGTCATGGTTCCCGTTTGCTGGGTGGTCTGGGGCCGGCTTTAACGAAGCAGCGTTTAGCGAAACTGCCACGGAAGTTTTTAATTGATACGGTTTATAACGGTCGTCCGGGAACGGCTATGCCACCCTGGAGTACCATGCTGACACACCAGGAAGTCAGCTGGCTTGTTGACCAGTTACAAAAAGGCGTAAAAACACCATGAAAAAAATAAGCAGATTCCCCCTGATGCTGCTGGCTTTTTTTATTCTGCCGGCCATATCCATTGCTGACACACTAAGAGGCACAGGTGATTTAGGTGTCATTATCGAACGTACCTCCGGTGCTGTGCAGATTATCGAAACCACTCACAATACCTCCCTGGGCCGGGTAAAAGGCCTGGGTGATTTATCCCATGCCTCAGTGGTGTTTTCCCGCGACGAGCGTTATGCCTATGTGTTTGGTCGTGATGGGGGCTTAAGCAAAATTGATCTGTTAAAAAAGAAAATTGTAAAAAGGGTTATGCAATCGGGTAATAGTATTGGTGGCGCCATTTCACAAAACGGTAAGCTGGTGGCGGTTTCCAACTATAAGCCGGGTGGCGTAAAAGTTTTTGATGCACAATCCTTAAAATTAATTGCGGATATACCCGCTGAATATACCGCTGCTGATGGCAGTAAAAAATTATCCAAAGTCATTGGTCTGGTGGATGCACCGGGAAATCGTTTTGTGTTTAGTTTATGGGATGCGGGTGAAATCTGGATTGCCGATATGCATGATGCGGCCCATCCGAAAATCACACGATTTAACAATATTGGCCGCAATCCCTATGACGGTTTAATCACCCCGGATGGTCGTTATTATATTGCCGGCTTGTTTGGTGAAGATGGTATGGCCATGCTGGATCTATGGCATCCTGAAAAAGGCATTAGCCATATTCTGCCGGATTATGGCAAGGGGGATAAAAAACTGCCGGTTTATAAAATGCCTCACCTGGAAGG
>JALTRC010000017.1 GCA_026998145.1 Gammaproteobacteria bacterium | reverse complement strand
TTCCGTTATTGTCTGCGATCCCGTGTCTGAATGATCTGATTCAGCCTGCTGCCCGAACGAATGCTGTGACACGTCCACATTCACCAGATTAAGCCCCTGCTGTTCCAGCATTTCCCGCAGCCGAGGCATGGCCTGATCCAGGGCTTCACGAACCGGCAAATGCTGGCTCACAAAATTAATGGATGCCTTATCATCCTTAAGCGACAGATGAATTTCCATTGGTCCCAGATTGGCCGGATTGAGTTTGATTTCAGCACGCTGCATCTGGTTAGCCATCATAATCGATACTTTTTCACCCACCCCCTGCGCCCAGGCCGAACTTTGTACTGGCGATTGTATGCTGCTGTGTAATGTGGCCGGGCTATTTAACGCAGCACCTGTCGGCACAGCCGGTGTATTTAAGTGAATGCCGGCATTAGCGGTTGTTAGCGGCACCTGCTGAAGCTGGGATGCGGCGCTGATCTGCTGTACAACCGAGGCCGGATTCAACCGGCCTTCCCCCATCGGTATATCCGCCTGTAACTTGTTGCCCGGCATGGTTTTTATTAAATCAGCACCGACGGCCTTATCTACACTGGCATCGGCTGGTAGCTGCCCGGCTATTGTGGAATCAGCTGTTTTTGCCGGGGTATTTTGTTGCTGAGCAGCCTGCATCTGAATATTGAAAGCAGCTGCATTACGTTGGCTGCCTTCTGCGGATGGGATATTCTCAGCTTTCCCGTCCATATCATCTATGACAATCATTGCCGCCACAGGCAAGTTATTGCCATCTGCCTGCTCGGTCTGCTGATCCGTATTTTCACCTATCGCAACTGCCGCCTGTTCAGCTGAAGGCTCTATAAGCAGGCCAGCCGCATCCGCCAATGGCTGAGCCGATTCACTATCAGTATTTTGCTCTTCTGCCTGCACCCTTGCTTCCGCTTGTTCAACATCATCTGTATCTGTCTGATTTTTTGATGTTTTTTCGGCTCTCACAGGTGTTTCCCTTTGCTGCACTTCTTCATTCAACACGTCTTTAAAGCCGGATGATGTCCCGTTATCTGCGCCACTATCATCATTATTACGGGGGGCTTTTAACTCTGCGCTGGAAGCGCCTGAGCTCACAGTTCTGGGTAAAACGGATAGATTTTCCATAGGGACACCTGCTGTTTGTTCACAGTTACTTGCTTAGTGGTAACTGTTTTGCAAATCACAGGCCAATAATAATGGAACATTAATCAGAAGGTTTTTGCTTTGCCCGATAAGACTGGAACTGGGCATGTTCATCCTGTTCTTTCTGCTCAGCTTTATTCTGACGATGCCGCTCCTGCTGCTGGTATTTTTCCACCACCGTATCCAGTGCCTTGCGGCGGCTGCGGCAGGCCAGCCAGGCGATACGCTGCTGCTCGCAAACACGGGCTTTTTCTTCGATTTCCAGCCGCGCCTGAACAATCGTCTGGCCAAGATTTTCCAGAAAGGACTGGTAATTTTGCAGGGCGGCTACGGTCATTGCTCCCACTGCCGGTTGCGCCCGCTGCTGGCCGTATTCCTCCCGGTAGCCCTGCAACATTTCCAGCTGTTTACGGGCCGCTTCCAGCGCCTGCCGAGCCTCGCCAAAAGCCCTGACCGCTTCCTGCTCGACCTGCTCTGCGTGACTGGCTACCAGTTGTATTCGTTTGGATCGCATATCAATCAAGCTATCCTACGCTATTCTGCTGCCTTTACTGCGGCCAGTTGCTGGAGTTGCTGCTGGCTCATGGTGAAATTCATATTCTCGTTTATGCCCTGCTGCATAAACCGGGATATTTGCGGATACAGGGCAATGGCCTCATCAATGGCCGGATTACTGCCTGCCTGATAGGCGCCGATATTAATCAGATCCCGGTTCTGCTGATAAAGAGAGTATAGGTTCTTAATGCGCTGACTGTTGGCCAGCTGCTGGGGATTGACCACCATGGGCATCACCCGGCTCACAGATGACTCAATATCAATGGCCGGATAAACCCCCATATCCGCCAGCTGCCGTGACAGTACAATATGCCCGTCCAGTATGCCCCTGGCCGCATCGGCAATGGGGTCATTGGTATCATCCCCTTCGGTGAGCACCGTGTAAAAAGCCGTAATCGAGCCCTGCCCCGGTGCCCCATTGCCGGCCCGTTCCACCAGCTGGGGAATACGGGCAAAGACAGAAGGGGGATAGCCCTTGGTGGCTGGCGGCTCAGAAATGGACAGGCCGATCTCCCGCTGGGCCTGGGCAAAGCGGCTTAAGGAATCCATTAGCAGCAGCACATTTTTACCCTGATCCCGAAAATATTCCGCTACTGCCGTGGCCAGCATGGCTCCGTGGATGCGTACCAGCGGTGAAGAGTCAGCAGGAGCGGCAATCACTGCTGCCCGCTTCATGCCTTCATCGCCGAGTATGTCCTGCACAAATTCCTTAACCTCACGGCCCCGTTCACCAATCAGCCCAACTACCGTGACATCCGCATCTGTAAAACGGGTCATCATACCCATTAAAATACTTTTACCCACACCGGTGCCGGCAAACAGCCCCATGCGCTGGCCGCGCCCCACGGTAAGCATGGAATTAATGGCGCGCACGCCCACATCCAGAGGCTGCTTGATGGGCTGGCGATCCAGGGGGTTGATGGGAGTACCGGCCAGCGGCACTGCATGATTGGCGCGCAGCGGCCCCCTGCCATCCAGCGGCCGGCCACGGCCATCAATCACACGGCCTAAAAAGGCATCGGATATTTTCACTTCGCTGCAATGGGTAGAGGGAATGACTTTGGCATGGGGCACCAGCCCGCGACTGTCCCCCATGGCCATTAAAAAAGTTTTTTCGCCGGAAAAGCCCACCACTTCTGCTTCAATATGCTGATTTCCCGGCGCCACAATATCGCAGCTGGTGCCCACAGCCGCCGGGCAGCCTTCCGCTTCCAGCGTCAGCCCCACCATGCGGGTCAGGCGGCCTTCCACGCTCAGCTCCACCGGTTCCAGACGCTGCTGTTTTTTCAGCAGGGCCTGGGTCCAGATGGGCTGGCGCTCAGTCTGCGCTGTCATCTTCGGCATCCTGTGATGACGGTTTTATCTGCTCAAAAATCTCGGCCATACGCTTTTCCAGGGTGGCATCAATATGGGAGGTCTCCGATTCAATCACGCAGCCGCCCTGAGTAATGGAATCATCGGAAATACAGCCCCAGTCCTGGGCTTCTGTATCAATGCCGGCCTGCTCCAATAGCTGCCGATCATAGGAATTCAGTCGCACATTAATATTGCGGGCATTTACCGGCAGAAAAGCCAGAGCTTCATGCACCAGATTCTGGATATGCTCTTCATCGGCAACAGTGGCTTTTTTAATCACCAGCCGGGCCACCTGCAAAGCCAGCTCGGTGAGCTGCCGTTCCACATCCTGATCCAGAGTTTGCAGCGGGTGTTCAAAATAATTAAACATACTGGCCAGCTTGCGGGCCTCTGCTTCCATCTGCGCCAGCCCCTCCCTGCGCCCCTGCTCTATGCCCTGTTGCAGGCCTTCTTCATAGGCCTGCTTGCGCAGGGCTTCGATATCTTCAACCGTCTGGGGGGGAATGGGGTCGCTGGACTCGCCCACAATATTGCCCCGCACTTCGGGCAGCACCCAGTGTTTGATTTCATCATCAGACACATGCATGGGCTTAGACAAATTCTTCGCCTCCGCCGCCTAGTACAATATCGCCTTCATCCGCCAGACGACGGGTAATGGTGAGGATTTCTTTTTGCGCCGCTTCCACTTCACTAAGACGCACCGGCCCTCTGGCTTCCATATCTTCACGCAGCATTTCCGATGCCCGCTTGGACATATTTTTGAGGAATTTTTCCTTGATGCTTTCGTCCGCCCCCTTCAGGGCCAGGGTCAATGTATCGGTGGAGACTTCACGCAGCAAGGCCTGAATGCCCCGGTCATCCACATCATTAAGATTTTCGAAGACAAACATCAGCTCAGAAATACCATCGGACATTTCATTGTCGATTTCCGCAATGCTTTCCATAATGGCGGTTTCTGTTGAAGAATCCACAAAGTTAAGAATATTGGCCGCCGTCTTAAAGCCACCCATGGATGACTGGCTCACATTGGAACTGCCGGAAAACTGTTTCTCCATAATCTTGTCCAGCTCCTGCAGGGCCGCCGGTGGAATCCCCTCCAGCGAGGCCACCCGCATCATCAGATCCGCATGGGTGCGTTCCGGCAGCATACCCAGCACGGCTGCAGCCTGATCCGGCTCCAGATAGGCCAGCACAATGGCAATAATCTGCGGATGCTCCAGACGGATCACCTCGGCCACAGCCCGTGCATCCATCCATTTCAGAGCTTCCAGCCCCTTATTACCGCTGCCCAGCAGAATGCGATCAATCATATTCTGGGCTTTATCATCCCCCAGAGCATTAACCATCATTTCCCGAATATATTCTTCCGAGCCTATGCCCATGGCGGTCTGGTTACTGACCTCCCCAATAAACACATCCATTACCGCTTCCATGGTGCTGCGGCTGACATTTTCCAGGCTCGCCATGGCGGCCCCCAGGGTTTGTACCTCCTTGGGGTTTAGATGTTTTAATACTTCTGCTGCCTTGTCTGCGCCCATGGCCATCAATAATATTGAAGCTTTCTGTACGCCACTAAGAGATTCAGCAGTGAGTTCCTGTTCAGCCATAGCTAACCTGTATTGTTATTGGGATCATATAAATTATAGATGGTGTCATGAGCCTTCATTTCCAATCCAGTCTTTCACCACATTGGCCACTTTTTTCGGATCCTGCTCCACCATGGATTTGGCGAACTCCACCTTTTCATCGTGATCGGATGGTAGCGGTATGCCCCCTGCACCTGTTTGATGTTCAAGCTGTGCCATGCCACCTTCTTCACCCTCAGCTCCACCAGCTTCCCCTTCGCCGCCAGCGCCTTCACCACCGTCTGCAATAACAGGAACCGGTGGCTTGTAATCGGTTACGCTTTTAACCGATGGTTTGAGTACGGTAAAAATCAGAATCAGAATAATCACACCGGCCAGCACCTGCTTGGCAATGCTCATCACCCAGGGCTGTTCCAGTAAGGACGGCTCCGGCAGGGCTTCTTCCGCTTCTACCGGTGAGAAAGAGGCATTGATAATTTTTACCACATCGCCACGCTGCTCATCATAGCCAATGGTCTGCTGCACCAGAGACGTGATGCGAGTGATTTCTTCCTCACTTAACGGGGTGCGTTCCGTTGCCCCTTCTTCATCGGTGGTAATATGATCATCTACCAGCACCGCCACGGTTAAACGCTGAATATTGCCGGTGTTATTTTTTTTATGGCGAATGGTACGATCCAGCTCATAGTTGCGTATGGCATTTTTACTGCTGTTCAATGGTTTAGCTTTCTCTTCTGTGGTAGCGGCACCAACACTACCAGCACCTTCAACCAGAGTGCCCCCCGCCGGCGGCTGATTACTTAAAGCGCCGGGAACCCCCTCGGCCTTTTCATCACCATAAACCGCTGACTCAGTGGTTTGCTCACTGCGTATGGCTTTCTGTTTCGGGTTGTAAACTTCCTCGGTACTTTCTTCCTGGGAAAAATCAATTTTTGCATTGACCGTGGCCCGCACCTTGCCAACCCCCATGACCGGTTCCAGCAAATGCTCAATCTGTCGTGCGTAATCCTGTTCAACCTGACGGGTATAATCATACTGGCGGGCCGACATGGCCACATTAGACGAAAGGCCACCGGAAGATAACAGGCGACCATTCTGATCCACAACGGTAATATTATCCGCCGATAGATCCGCAACACTGGATGCCACCAGATGCACAATGGCATTTACCTGACCTTCTTCGATGGTGCGTCCACCATATAAATTCAAAGCCACCGAAGCGCTGGGTTTATCTTTTTTACGCACAAAAACCGATTTTTTTGGAATCGCCAGATGCACCCGTGCTGACTTTACATTGCGCATCATGCTGATAGTACGCGCCATCTCCACTTCCATGGCATGATGATAACGGGCAGACTCCACAAACTGCGAGGTACCAAAACTCTGCTCCTCCTGCAGCATTTCAATACCCATACTGGTACCCTTTGGCAAGCCCTGGGCAGCCAGTTTCAAACGGGCCTCATGCACCCGGCCAGCGGCTACCATAACCGAACCGGTTGCCCCATCCAGCTCATAGGGAAT
>JALTRC010000016.1 GCA_026998145.1 Gammaproteobacteria bacterium | reverse complement strand
TATTTATTTACCGACGCTATAATTTGGATACAGATACATGCTGTAACAGGTTATTGACTGAAGCGTGCAGCACGTCCAGTAATGGGGCGGGATATAAGCCCAGAGCCAGCACTGCAACGGTCAGGCTACTCAGTATAAACAGCTCACGGCCGTTGATGTCGGTCAGCTGTTTTACATTGTCGTTAGTGACTTCACCATAAAACACCCGCTTCACCATCCACAGGGTATAGGCTGCGCCCAGAATCAGGGTGGTGGCCGCCAGCAGGGCAAACCAGATATTGGCCTTAAAGCTGGCCAGTATCACCATAAACTCACCGACAAAACCGGAGGTGCCGGGCAGGCCCGCATTGGCCATGGCAAAGAACACGGCAAAACCGGCCGCCATGGGCATAGTATTAATCACGCCACCATAATCCTGAATATTCCGGGTGTGCATACGATCATAAAGTACGCCGATCATCAGGAACATGGCCGCCGATACAAAGCCATGGGACACCATCTGCACCATCGCCCCTTCCACGGCCAGCGCCGCGCCACCGGAATCGGCATTTAATGGATTGGCCCAGATGCGGAAAATAATAAACATGCCCAGGGTTACAAAGCCCATGTGGGCTATGGATGAATAGGCCACCAGTTTTTTCATATCCGACTGCGCCAGTGCCACAAAGCCGATATACACCACTGCCACCAGAGACATCAGAATAATCAGCCAGTCCAGCGCCATGGAAGCATCGGGCGCAATAGGCAGGGTGAAACGTAAAAAGCCATAGCCGCCGATTTTCAGCATAATCGCCGCCAGTATCACCGAACCACCGGTAGGCGCCTCAACGTGAGCATCCGGCAGCCAGGTATGTACCGGCCACATGGGCACCTTCACCGCAAAGGCCAGCAGGAAGGCGAAGAAAATCAGTGTTTGTTCGGTCATGCTCAAAGGCAGGGCATGGAAATCCAGCACCGCAAAACTGCCAGATTTGAAATACATATACAGCATGGCTACCAGCATAAATACGGAGCCGAGGAAAGTATAAATAAAGAACTTGATGGTGGCGTAAACCCGACGCGGGCCACCCCAGATACCGATAATCAAAAACATGGGTATCAGCATGGCTTCCCAGAACACATAGAACAGCATGGAATCCAGCGAGGCAAATACCCCGTGCATCAAACCTTCCATAATCAAAAAGGCCGCCATGTACTGGGCCGGTTTTTTCTTGATGACTTCCCAGCCCGCCAGCACCACCAGAATACTGGTAAAGGCGGTGAGAATAATCAGCGGCATGGAAATACCATCCACACCCAGATGGTAATAAATATTAAAACTTTCGATCCAGCTATGCTTTTCTTCAAATTGCATAGCGGCCGTGGTGGTATCAAAACCGGTGTATAAACCCAGGCTCAGCACAAAGGTGACGATAGAAAAAATCAGCGCCATGCGACGGGCACCTTCCGCATCCCCTTTATCGCCAGACAACAGCACCAGGATACCGCCGATAATGGGTATCCAGACGACCAGGCTCAGTAAGGGCCAATCTGTAAGCATTCGATTATTTCCCGTTATTCTTCGTTAAACGTGTTATACAAACCAGTAGATCATGCCTACTAGCCCCAGAATCATGGCAAAGGCATAGTGGTACAGCATGCCTGTTTGCAGATGGCGCATAACCCCCGCCAGCCAGGCCACCACTTTGGCGGAGCCATTTACCACCAGACCATCAATCAGCACCATATCACCGCCCTTCCAGAAGCCGCTGCCCAGCAGGCGACTGCCTTTGGCAAAGACGGTGTAATAAACTTCATCCACCCAGTATTTTTTATCCAGCATGGTGTAGAGGAAGGAAAAGCGTTTTTTCAGACTGTCAGCCATGGGCGGATTTTGCAGATACAGGTACCAGGCAAAAACAGCCCCTGCGGCGGCCAGATAAATGGCCGCTCCGTGGAAGGCATGTTGGACAAAACTGAAAGCCCCATGGAATTCTTCACCGATCACCGCCAGCACATCATGGGCCTGCTGCACGAAAATCACGCCTTTGAAATAATCACCAAACAACATGGGGCCGATGGTCATACCGCCAATAATCACCGAGGGGATGGCCAGGGCTATCAGCGGTACGGTTACCACCCACGGGGTTTCGTGGAGGTGGGAACGGGTGTGTTCATCCATTCGCTCCCTGCCGTGGAAAACCAGAAAGAACAGGCGGAAGGAATAAAAAGCAGTAACAAATACGCCAGCCAGCACCATGTAATAGGCGTAGGAAGAACCAAAGATACTGGAATCATGCACCGCTTCAATAATCGCATCTTTTGAGAAGAAACCGGAGAAACCGGGGAAGCCAATCAGCGCCAGCGTACCGATTAAGGATGTCCAGTAGGTAATGGGCATGTATTTTTTCAGGCCGCCCATTTTGCGCATATCCTGCTCATGGTGCATGGCGATAATCACCGAACCGGCCGCCAGAAATAACAGGGCTTTAAAGAAGGCATGGGTCATTAAATGGAAGACTGCTGCCGAATAAGCCGAGGCTCCCAGCGCCACCGTCATATAACCCAGCTGAGACAGAGTGGAATAGGCAATCACCCGCTTGATGTCATTCTGTACAATACCAATCAGCCCCATAAAGAAGGCAGTGGTGGCGCCAATAATCATCACCAGACTTAAAGCAGTTTCCGATAATTCATATAAAGGCGACATACGCGCCACCATAAAGATACCGGCAGTTACCATGGTAGCTGCGTGAATCAGTGCCGAGATAGGTGTGGGGCCTTCCATTGAATCGGGCAGCCACACGTGCAATGGAATCTGTGCCGACTTACCCATGGCACCCACAAACAGTAAAATACACACCACCGTAATCACCGACCATTCCACGCCACCCATAATCGGCATGGTCTGGCTGGCCATAGAATCGGCTTTGGCAAAGACTTCCATATAATCCAGGCTGCCCGCATACATCACAACAGCGGCAATACCCAGAATAAAACCGAAGTCACCTACCCGGTTAACCAGAAAGGCTTTTAAGTTGGCATAGATGGCAGTTTCTTTTTTATACCAGAAACCAATCAGCAAATAAGACACCAGCCCCACCGCTTCCCAGCCAAAGAATAACTGCATAAAGTTATTGGCCATCACCAGCATAATCATGGAGAAGGTAAACAGTGAAATATAACTGAAGAAACGCTGATAGCCCGGATCCTCATGCATATAACCGATGGTATATATATGCACCATCAGGGAAACACCGGTTACCACGGTCAGCATCATGACGGTTAAGCTATCCACCAGAAAGCCCACTTCAAAATGCAGGCCGCCGGATACCATCCAGGTATACACCGTATTGTTATAAACCGCGCCACCATCAAAAACGATATGCTTAAAGGCTATCAGTGACAGAATAAATGAAATACCCACACCTAAAATGGTCACCGTATGGGCACCGCTGCGGCCAATCTGCCTGCCCAGCAAACCGGCAATAATCGCGCCGAACAAAGAGGCTAATGGAATCGCCAAATAAATATTTTCCATAGTCATCATCTAGCCCTTCATCTGATCCAGTTTGCTCACATCAATGGAGCCACGGTTACGGAACAGCACCACCAGTATGGCCAGACCAATAGCCGCTTCGGCTGCTGCCACCGTGAGAATAAAGAATACAAATACCTGGCCGGCCAGATCATTGAGGAAGTGGGAAAAGGCAATAAAGTTAATATTCACCGCCAGCAACATCAGCTCGATGCACATTAAAATAATAATGATATTTTTACGGTTAATGAAAATGCCCGCCACACTAATGGCAAACATAATCGCACCGAGTATTAAATAGCTGGATAATGGAATCATAAGTGTCTCTATTGCTTTTCTTCGGCCTGCATTTTTACAATGCGCAGGCGATCGGATTTTTTCACCATCATTTGCTTGATTGGTGTCTGGTATTTGGTTTCCGGACGGCGGCGCATGGTCAGGGCAATGGCTGCCACTATGGCCACCAGCAAAATCACCGAGGCCACTTCAAAGGGATACACATAGTCGGTGTAAATCACCCGACCCAGTTCCCTGGTATTACTGTAATCGGCCGCTTTTAAAGCCGGCTCGGCAAACTGTGACAGACCAAAGTTTTCCGGCCCCACCAGTAATACCATTTGTGTTACCAGCACCAGCGCCACCAGAATGCCGATGGGCAGATATTTAATAAAACCCTGGCGCATGACAGTAATATTAATATCCAGCATCATCACCACAAACAGGAACAGCACCATTACCGCGCCCACATAAACCAGCACCAGAGTAATGGCTAAAAATTCCGCTTCCAGTAACAGCCAGATGCCGGAGGTGGCAAAAAAGGTCAAGACTAAAAACAGCGCCGAATGCACCGGGTTACGGGCGCTAATCACGCCCAGCGCCGCCGTAATCATAATGGCGGAAAATGCATAAAAAACGATTTCAGTAAAACTCATATTTTATTCTCTTGGCTTTACCTGTAAGGGGCATCTGCTGCTTTACACTCGGCAATATGGTCTTCATATTTATCGCCCACTGCCAGCAATTTATCTTTGGTCATAATCTGCTCGCCCCGCTGCTCAAAGTGGTATTCAAAAATATCCGTTTCCACAATCGCATCCACCGGGCAGGCTTCTTCACAAAAACCACAATAGATACACTTAAATAAATCAATATCATAACGGGAGGTGCGGCGTGTACCGTCTTCCCGTTCTACCACATCAATGGTGATGGCCAGCGCCGGGCAAACTGCCTCGCACAATTTACAGGCAATGCAGCGTTCTTCACCATTGGCATAACGACGCTGGGCATGCAGGCCGCGAAAACGTGGTGAGATAGGCGTTTTTTCTTCCGGATACTGAATGGTAATCTTGCGGGCAAATAAATAACGCAGGGTAACCGACAGGCCTTTGGCCAGTTCCAGAAACAGAAAGCTTTTTAGATAATGCTTCATTAATTTCATAATCTTATGCTCCCCAGGGCCCGACCTGCATAACAAACATCACCGCTTCCACAAACAGCCAGACAATGGTCACCGGAATAAACACCTTCCAGCCCAGACGCATAATCTGGTCATAACGATAACGGGGGAAGGTTGCCCGCAGCCACAGGAATACAAAAATAAAGAATACGGTTTTCAGCAGGAACCAGTGGAAGCCATTGCCCAGAATGCCGCCAATATCACCAAAAGGTGACAGCCAGCCGCCCCAGAACAGCAATGAAGTCAGGGCGGAAATCATAATAATATTGGCGTATTCAGCCAGGAAGAATACCGCAAAGGCCATGCCGGAATAATCCACATGGAAACCGGCCACAATTTCCGATTCACCCTCGGCCACATCAAACGGGGCACGGTTGGTTTCCGCCACACCGGAAATAAAATACACAAAGAATAAAGGCAGCAGCGGAATAATAAACCAGTTGCTAAAGCCGCCCGCCTGTTTGGCAATAATATCACCCAAATTCAGACTGCCGCCGGCCATCAATACCCCCACCAGGGCAAAGCCCATGGCAATTTCATAGGCCACCACCTGAGCCGCCGAGCGCAGAGCGCCCAGCAGTGCATATTTTGAGTTAGAGGCCCAGCCGGCAATCAGCACACCATAAACCCCCATGGAGGTCAGCGCCAGAATATATAACAGGCCCGCATTCAGATCGGCCAGTACCAGCTCACCGTTAAAAGGAATCACCGCCCAGGCCGCCAGCGCCGGGCCAATGGACAACATGGGTGCCGACAAAAATAAAAACTTATTGGCATTGGTGGGAATAATGATTTCCTTGAACATCAGCTTCAGGGCATCGGCAATCGGCTGTAACAGACCTTTCGGCCCCACCCGGTTTGGCCCGATACGCACCTGCATAAAGCCAATCACCTTCCGCTCCAGCAGGGTTACATAGGCCACAGCGCCCATTAGCGGCAGCATAATCAGCAGAATCTTGCCCAGATTCCAGAGGAAGATTTGCAGGTATTCCGGCAACCATTCCCACAGGGGAAGCAGGATGTTTACGATGCTATCCATCTATACCTTCTCCAGTTCAATGGTGGCGAACAGCTCGCCCAGGCCTGCGGTTGCAGGCAGGCCGGCGGGAATCCACACGCAGTTATCGGCAATGGCGTCATCAATTTTCAGGGGCAGATACAGCTGTGCATCCCCCTGTTTTACTTTCACCCGGCTGGCATCCGCAAGGC
>JALTRC010000015.1 GCA_026998145.1 Gammaproteobacteria bacterium | reverse complement strand
CAGCGCCCATGTATAAACCCCGGAACAAGCTGTGGATAAGTAACGTGAAAAAAGCCTATTTTTGCTCTGCATAAACTTATCCACAAACTGTCGACAGTTTAATATGATGCTATCAAGTGGATATCAGTAACAAAAAATAGGCTTTAAGTTATTGTTTTTATTACAAAAAGTAAAACTTACCCACAGAAAGAAGTGGGCTATATAATAATAACTAGGTTTATTTAAATATATATATTAATAAAGAGGCCCGAGTGTGAAATTTAAAATTCTGCGAGAAGATCTATTAACGCCCTTACAGCATGTAATAGGCGCAGTAGAAAAAAGACAGACATTACCGGCACTGGCAAATGTACTGATAAAGCTGAATGAAAATCAGCTCACCATCACCGCAACGGATCTGGAAATTGAAATGGTTTCCGTTATTCGACAGATGATGGATGCGACGGGCGAGATAACACTACCTGCCAGAAAACTGTTGGATATATGCAAATCCTTGCCTGATGAATCCATGATTAATATTTCGGTTGATGGTGACAAAGCTACGATTCAATCGGGACGCAGTCGATTTACCCTTGCCACACTCCCCGCTTCTGACTTTCCTTCTCTGGATGAAATATCCAGTGTGCATGAATTTACAATTCCACAGGCAACCTTGCGTTCCCTAATGGAAAAAACAGCATTTTCAATGGCTCAGCAGGATGTTCGTTATTATCTGAATGGCTTAATGCTGGAAGTTGGCGGGGGTATTTTAAGAGCTGTAGCAACAGATGGTCACCGACTGGCCTATTGTGAAAAAAATATTGATGATGATTTAATCGACAGTAAGCAGGTAATTATTCCACGAAAAGGCGTGGGTGAATTATTACGCCTGCTGGCTGATTCAGATGATGAAATAAAAGTGATACTGGGTAATAACCATATCCAATGTGAAATGTCGGATCAGCGTTTCACCTCTAAACTGATTGATGGACGATTCCCGGACTACACCCGTGTTATTCCAGCTGAAGAAGGCAATACGGTGATTATTGAGCGGGAAATGTTAAAACAGGCACTGGCTCGCACTTCCATTCTCTCCAACGAAAAATATCGGGGTATTCGCATTATACTGGGGCCTAATCTGCTGAAACTTCAGGCTCAAAACCCGGATCAGGAAGAAGCGGATGTGGAAGTTGAAATTGATTATGACGGCCATCCACTGGAAGTCGGCTTTAATGTTAACTACATGCTGGAAGTGCTCAATACCTCTAAAAATGATGTGGTTCGGATGATTATCAAGGATGCTAATAGTAGCTGCTTAATGCAGTTCCCGGATGACGAAGAGTGTAAATACGTCATTATGCCAATGAGATTGTAGTACTGAATGGGGCTTGAACACCTGGAATGTCTGGGTTTCCGTAATTTACAGAACATCCACATTACGCCGACACCAGGCTTAAATATTATTTATGGTGAAAATGCAGCAGGCAAAACCAGCCTGCTGGAAGCGATATTTTATATTAGCTATGGACGTTCTTTTCGCAGCAGCCAGAATCGGGATCTGATTCAATACGGCAGTGACAAACTCCAGTTAATTGCCAAATTTACTAACCAGGGGCATTCATATCAACTGGGAATAGAACGTAGTTCCCAGCAGCAGGTCATCCGCCTTAATCAAAAAAACATTAAAACGATTTCAGAATTATCTGCCCTGCTCCCGGTTATTTGTCTGCACCCAGATAGCCATCATTTAATATCCGCAGGGCCGGAAAACAGACGGCAGTATATGGACTGGGGTGTGTTCCACGTGGAACATGGTTTTCTCCATAGCTGGCGGCAGTACAAAAAAGCATTATCCCAACGAAATGCAGCCCTAAGAACACAGCAGGCTATGGATATGTGTCAGTTATGGGATGGGGCTTTGTGTGAATCCGCCAAACAGATA
>JALTRC010000014.1 GCA_026998145.1 Gammaproteobacteria bacterium | reverse complement strand
TTACATTATTGGCCTAATCGGGATAGGAGGATGCCTCACAGCACCCTTCCTCCCACACCACCGGGCATACGGATCACGTACCACGGCGGTTCAATATCATTCAATCATCATCATGTTACCAATCCTGGTAACCCAAGACTTCTAAAGTATTTGTTTGGCAAGGCGTAGTATAAGGCTGGACTTGCACTCAAACGCCATGGACCATGAGCTGACTTTGCCGTATTCCACGCCAGTTGTCTAGCCACGCCATGACGCCTTAGCTTCCTGTAGCCTGATCGTCCCCATTGCTTCCAGATATAACACCGTAACTTCCGTCGGATCCATTTCTCCAGATCTCGCTGTGGGCTCTGTATTTCAGCTATGCCAAAATACGCTTTCCAGCCAAGCAGGCTTTTCCTTAATTCTGCGATGATCTGAAACACTGAATGGCCTCTCGTTCGACGACATAGTTGTCTCACCGTGGCTTTCAATTTCTCCAGTGCTGTATCGGAGACTTTGATTTTATGACCACGTCGAGCACTAAAGGTAAAACCCAGAAACTTGCGTTCCCATGGCCGGGCAACAGCACTTTTATTTTCATTGACCTTGAGCCTTAAGATCTTGTCTATAAATTCGCTGATGCTCTGTTTTACCCGCTCTCCTGCTCGTTGACTGCATACATAAATCTGACAGTCATCCGCATAGCGAGCAAAGGTGTGTCCACGCTTTTCCAGTTCCCAGTCCAGTTCATTGAGAACAATATTGGATAACAACGGTGATAATGGGCTACCTTGCGGTACGCCTTCCGTTGTTTTCTTTTCCTGTCCTTTTATACGGATGCCCGCTTTCAGGTAACGGTTAATCAGGCGTAGCAGATCAGGGGCTTTGATGTCTGCTTTCAACCTTTGCATTAACCGATCATGATTGACTCGGTCAAAGAAGGCTTCAAGATCTAAATCTACTACCCAGCTTCTACCTTGTTTTATCTCGCGTTGAACGTGATAGATCGCCTGTTGGGCGTTACGCTTCGGGCGGAACCCGTAACTGTGGGGATGGAATTGCGCTTCAAAGATTGGACTGAGTACCTGGGTTATCGCTTGCTGGATTAATCGGTCGATGACCGTGGGTATTCCCAGCTTGCGCTTGCCTCCATTGGGTTTGGGTATTTCGACCCGCAGGACCGCTTGCGGTTGATAACGTCCTGTCTCTATCCGCTCTTTGATTATTAGCCAGTTGTCTTTCAGGTAAGCAGGTAGTTCATCTATCTGCATGCCATCTATTCCGGCCGCACCTTTGTTACGTGTCACTTGTTTCAGGGCTTGTATCAGATTGTTCCTTTCTAATACTTGCTCCATCAATGATGATTTCTCGTTGAGAGTTTGAGGGCGGTATTCTCCCATTATCGGTTGGCCTTTCTTTGAAAGGTTTGCGTCTGCGGATCTACAGAAACTGGATAATACTTCATACCGTTCATTCTCTCGATATTGTTCAGACCTTCGGGTGTTGAGATCCACCCTACTATGTCTTCTGCTGACTTCTGCTACGCGGTCAAACCGGATTGCTCAGGCTTCAGTGATTCCTTTCACACGTAACAGATCTCCCGGGGTAAGACACAAAACTTTCATTGCGTAAGCGCCGGATTTATAAAACGTACCCCGTTGCAGATGGAAGACTTTGTGGTCACGTGCCCACTCGTCTCAAGTACGTCACACCTCATATCCGATTCTTGTTCATCGCCCCGCAACTTTGGATTGGGCTTCCTCCAGCCAACACCTCACGATGCTAACCTTGCCCTTCTCCTAGCCTTCGGCTCTGCGAATACCTGGCAAGAGGACTTTCACCTCTCTAGTTTTGTGCCATGCCCGGCACACACGCCCTCATCAGGGGCTTTCAGAAGGGGCGCGATTTTTGCGTTCTTTGCAAAAAATCGTGAACCTTCTGAA
>JALTRC010000013.1 GCA_026998145.1 Gammaproteobacteria bacterium | reverse complement strand
GCATAGGATGAAAGCATGATTGACTGGTCGGCGATTGATAAGGTTTTTCTGGATCTTGATGGTACTTTACTGGATTTACATTTTGATAACCACTTCTGGCTGGAATATGTACCATTAAAATATGCGCAAAAACATGATCTAAGCCATGAAGATTCCAAGCAGAAGCTGGATCAGAAATACCTTGCTGCCATGGGCAGCCTTAACTGGTACTGCACCGATTACTGGTCCAAGCAACTGGGGCTTGATATTCCCGCACTGAAAAAAGAAGTGCAGCAGAAAATTGCTGTGCGTCCTCAGGTAGAAGAGTTTCTGGAATTTTTACATATGCAGGGCAAGCGGGTGGTGCTGGTTACCAATGCTCACCCGGCCAGTGTAGAAATAAAAATGAACAAGACAGGACTGCATGTGCATTTTGATCGCATTATTACCGCCCATGAACTGGGCTATGCCAAGGAGCAGGCTGAGTTCTGGCCAAAACTTCAGACGGTGGAAAACTTTGATCCTCAGCGCACCCTGTTTATTGATGATAATTTCGATGTACTGGATTCAGCCCGGACTTATGGTATTAAGCACTTACTGGCCATCAGAAAACCTGACTCCCAGGGGGATGACAAACAGCATCATGCCTATGAGCTGCTGGATAGTTTTTCACAGATTATGTAACTGCCCTGAATTTCCACATAAAAAGTAGAAGCGGCTAACTCCTCTCTTTGATAAGAGGGGGGAGGTTTAGGCGCTTTAATCCCTCTCGCTCCCCCTTTTTCAAAGGGGGATGTGTTCACTAAGAGTAAAAAAGTCTTGATCTGGAGTTAGCTCCAGCCTGTATAGTCCCCCAAAATTAATTGCAAAACCCATTGAACCTGGAGCCGGGTCCAGATAGTCACAATCAATACACTCAAACACAGTGGATTATTTATGTATCAGAAACAATCATTTAAATATCTTGCCGTTTGCCTCTGTAGCAGCCTGTTCAGCCCACTGGCACTGGCCCATGATCCGGTTTTTGGTCTGGGCCCCCATGTGCTGTTTAAAGATGGCCTGGAAATCGCCCCTGAAATTCACCAGTCTAAAAATGGCAATAAGCGGGATACAGAGCTGGGCGCCGAGATTACCTATGGCCTGACGGGTGACTGGGCGGCGGGTATAGAAGCCCCCTATGTTAGCCAATCGGATGGCAGCCAGTCTGAAAGGGGGCAGGGTGATCTGCGGATTTTCACCAAATACCGCTTCTGGCGCAAAGACGGCCCCGGCTTGCAACAATCCATGAGCCTTGCCCTGAAGCTGAAAACCGACACCGCCAGCAATAATCTGGGTACGGGTACCACCGATAGCATTCTTGGCCTGACTTATGGCTACGAAGGGCGAAAATGGTATCGCTGGGCCGCCGCCCGTTACCGTTTTAACAACACAAATGACGCGGGCCTTAAGCGGGGCAATAAATTATTGCTGGATCTGGTGGCTGGCATTCGCCCCCATCAAAGCGGTTATATGGAACCGGATACCGTCTGGCTAATCGAACTCAATGGCGAGCTTGGACAACAGGCTGAACTGGGCGGTAATAATCTGGCTAATACCGGTGGTTCTGAATGGTTTGTATCCCCCGGCATTTTCTGGACAAAACGCAACTTCGCCATAAAAGCCGGTGTACAGATTCCCCTTATCAGCAATTTAAATGGCAATCAGATTAAAAGCGATTACCGGGCCAAACTGGTTCTGGAATGGCATTTATAGGAGAAACCCAATGAAAAATATATTATTAAACACTCTGGCAGGCGCTCTTTTATTACTCATAAACCAGAGTATTCAGGCTCAGACCTTTGAATATTCCATTCGGGTGGATGGCCTGGCCTGCCCCTATTGCGCCTATGGTATAGAAAAAAAATTGAACCAGATTGACGGGGTTAAATTCACCAATATGGATCTTGAAAAAGGTATTG
>JALTRC010000012.1 GCA_026998145.1 Gammaproteobacteria bacterium | reverse complement strand
AACTTTTGGCCTGTGCAGTGGATTTTGATGATGCGGTGCTGGATTATCAGCTGTCAGCCGATGGCAGCATCCGTACGCAAAATAGGGTGTATCCGGCGCAAGCCGAGGAGGCCAGTGTGTATAAATCGCTGGTCACCGCAGTGCGGGACTATGTGCGTAATAATGGTTTTGACGGGGTGGTGATTGGTCTGTCCGGTGGGGTGGATTCTGCTCTGACCCTGGCCATTGCCGTGGATGCGCTGGGCGCCGGGCAGGTGCATGCGGTGATGATGCCATCCCAGTACACGGCGCAAATGAGCCTGGATGATGCCGCCGAGGAGGCGGAAATTCTGGGTGTGGATTATCGAATCATCTCCATCGAGCCTACATTTCAGGCCTTTCTGGAAAGTCTTAAAGAGGATTTTGCCGGCTATGAAGCCGATACCACGGAAGAAAATATTCAGGCCCGCTGCCGGGGTGTGCTGCTGATGGCGCTTTCCAACAAGCTGCGCCGCATGGTGCTGACCACCGGCAACAAGAGTGAAATGTCCGTGGGTTACAGCACCTTATATGGGGATATGGCCGGTGGCTTTGCTCCATTAAAAGATGTGTGGAAACTGCTGGTGTACCGGCTGTGCGATTATCGCAACAGTCTGGGGCGGGTGATTCCCCAGCGGGTGCTGGATCGCCCCCCATCCGCAGAGCTGCGCCCTGACCAGCAGGATCAGGATAGCCTGCCGCCCTATGACATTTTAGATGCCATACTTAAGCTCAGTATTGAAGAGGATATGCCCAGAAGCGAGATTATTGCCCGCGGCTATGATGCACAAACCGTTGATCGTGTGGTGCGCATGGTGCAGTTTAATGAATATAAGCGCCGGCAGGCACCGCCGGGTGTGCGTATTACCCGCCGCGCCTTTGGCCGGGATCGCCGTTATCCGATTACATCCGGCTATGGCAGAAAGCCCTGAATAGGTTATCATGTGCCGGGGAACCTCATGGATAATTCATGAACTCACATTTCGCATCTCAATTCCCCTGCTTCTGCGTTGCGAATCTTCGCAATAGCTGGCTATTGTGTGCGATTCGTCGCCTTGAATCAGGGGTGTGATATACAAACTGTTTCGTCCAGAATTAATCAGAGGTTATCCCTAAAATAGTGCAGTCCCGATACTGCCGTCCACCTGAATAAAAATAATAGCTCCGGGGGAGTCGATGAAAAAAGTAGAAGCCATAATCAAACCCTTTAAACTGGATGATGTTCGTGCCGCCTTAACCGATGTGGGTATTACCGGCATGACCGCTACAGAAGTCAAAGGCTTCGGTCGCCAGAAAGGCCATACCGAGTTATACCGTGGAGCGGAATATGTGGTGGATTTTATTCCCAAGGTCAAAATTGAAATGGTGATTGATGCGGATCAGGTGGATGTTTGCATTGAAGCGGTGACTAAAGCGGCCCGTACCGGCAAGATCGGTGACGGTAAAATCTTTGTATCGGATATGGAAAAAATTGTGCGTATTCGTACCGGCGAAGCCGATAAGGATGCAATTTAGAAAGGCATGTGTCCGCAAATAAACGCAAAGTACGCAAATAAAAGCATTATATTGGTATGAGTTTATAGCGAATGCTTTTGGTATAAATCCTGCCCTTCCGCAGTGGATGAAGGGCAGGGGTTGATGGATCAAGACCGGCGGCTAATTTGCAGCAAACCCAGCAGGCCGCTGGCCAGTAACCAGACAGAGGCGGGCAAAGGCACCGCCGTTAAGGGGGCGTAACTGCCTGCCATTCCCGGTGTACCAATATCACCTGCGCCATACACCAGACTGCTATCGGTGAGTCCATAGGTGTTCAATCCTGTCAGCTCGGTGCTGATACCACTGGCGGTAAAGCCGCTGGTGTATTCCAGGCGCAGTTCATTTCCCAGACCATCGGTTAAAACAATCTGGTCACTGCTATTACCCAGGGTAAAGCTGCTGTACACATAATCCGGTTCCAGACCGCCATTCAGGCTGGTATCGCCGTTTCGGCCCAGCACAAAATAATCACCCGCGCCAATAAACAGATCTGAGCCGGCTGAGATGGTATGCAAATTACTGCCATTATCGGAGAGACTGACATTGGCCAGATTAATGGCGCTGCCGGTGGGATTAAACAGCTCAAACCATTCTCCATTGCTGTCGCTGACGGCGGCGGGATTGGCCATGATTTCGGTGATCAATAAATCACTGACCGTGGCGGCATGGGAGAGGCTATTGGTGCTTAGAAGCAGTGTTGTGCTGGCACATAAAAAGGCCGCACACTTTCGTGAGTATCTATTTTTCATATTCATTTCCTTTGAGTTAAACGCATTGGCTTCCACTGCGGATGCGCGTGCCTTCTGGCACCCCATCAGGCTACACAAAAACACATTGACAGGCAATAGATATAAAATGACATAAAAGTTAAATTAGCTATTGACGATATAGGGCGGGATCTATAGAATTCGCGCTCACTTGAACGACACAGTGTTTCGAGTGATCTAGTCCCCATCGTCTAGAGGCCTAGGACACCGGGTTTTCATCCCGGCAACAGGGGTTCGACTCCCCTTGGGGACGCCATACAGATAGCCGGAGCTTTATAAAAGCTTCGGCTTTTTTGTGCCCGTAACAGGCGGTGAAATCCACTCCGTTTAGGGCATGATTTATTGCTAAAACCTGTTAGAATACGCAGGATTTTTATCTTAATTTTCAAACGGGAGTGCTGGTTAAACCAGTGCTCCCGTTTCGTATGTTCTGCGGAGGCGATCTTGAGTCAAAAAGCGCTACTTGCGTTAGCAGATGGCAGCCTGTTCTGGGGCCAATCCATTGGTATTGCCGGTGAAACCATCGGTGAGGTGGTATTCAATACGGCATTGACCGGCTATCAGGAAATTCTCACGGACCCCTCCTATGCCCGCCAGATCGTCACCTTAACCTATCCCCATATCGGCAATGTCGGCACCAATAGTGGCGATGAAGAGTCCAGTGCTGTACATGCGGCAGGTCTGGTGATTCGGGATCTGCCCATTGTGGCCAGTAACTGGCGCAGTGAAATGAGCCTTCAGGATTATTTAATCCAGCATAATACAGTGGCGATTGCCGACATCGACACCCGCCGCCTGACCCGGATTCTGCGGGACAAGGGTGCGCAAAGCGGCTGCATTATGGCCGGTGATAATATTGACGAGCAGGCGGCGATTGAAAAAGCCCGGCAGTTTGCCGGCCTGAAAGGTATGGATCTGGCTCAGGAAGTCACCACGGAATCTTCTTATGAATGGCTACAGGGCAGCTGGGACATTAGCAACAATAGCCACGTACAGTATGAAACCGGCCAGCTCAAGCATCATGTGGTGGCCTATGATTTTGGCATCAAACGCAATATTTTGAATATGCTGGTGGATCGGGGCTGCCGGGTGACGGTGGTGCCCGCTAAAACACCGGCTGCGGATGTGCTGGCCATGTCACCGGACGGGGTGTTTTTATCCAATGGCCCCGGCGATCCTGAGCCTTGCGACTATGCCATTACGGCAATTCAAGACATTCTGGAAACTGATGTCCCCACCTTTGGCATTTGTCTGGGGCATCAGTTACTGGCGCTGGCCTGTGGCGCGAAAACCGAGAAAATGAAATTTGGTCACCACGGTGCCAATCACCCAGTGCAGGATGTGGAAACCAAAACCGTGATGATCTCCAGCCAGAATCATGGCTTTGCGGTGGATGAAAAATCCCTGCCGGATAATGTAAAACCCACTTACCGATCCTTGTTTGATCAGTCATTACAGGGCATACACCGAACAGACAAGCCGGCATTCGGTTTTCAGGGGCACCCGGAAGCCAGTCCCGGCCCCCATGATGTAGCACCGGTGTTTGATCATTTTATTGAGTTGATTGAGAAAAACCACAATGCCTAAACGCACAGATATAAACAGTATTTTGATTATCGGTGCCGGCCCGATTGTGATTGGCCAGGCATGCGAGTTTGACTATTCCGGTGCACAGGCCTGTAAGGCGCTGCGGGAGGAAGGTTATAAGGTTATTCTGGTGAACTCCAATCCGGCAACCATTATGACGGACCCGGAAACTGCCGATGTTACCTATATTGAGCCGATTCGCTGGCAGACCCTTGAAAAAATTATTGAAAAAGAACGTCCCGATGCCCTGTTGCCCACCATGGGTGGTCAGACAGCACTGAACTGTGCGCTGGACCTGGATCGCCACGGTGTGCTGGAAAAATACCAGGTGGAAATGATCGGTGCTTCCAAGGAAGCCATCGACATGGCGGAAGACCGGGAAAAATTCAAGGTGGCCATGGAGGACATCGGCCTGGATATGCCCCGTGCCGCCATTGCCCACAGTATGGAAGAAGCCTATCAGGTACAGGCCCAGGTAGGATTCCCCACGATTATTCGCCCCAGTTTTACCATGGGCGGCTCCGGTGGCGGTATTGCTTACAACAAGGAGGAGTTTGAAGAAATCTGTAAGCGGGGGCTGGATTTATCCCCTACCAAAGAGCTGCTGATTGAAGAGTCCATTCTGGGCTGGAAAGAATATGAAATGGAAGTGGTGCGGGATAAAAATGATAACTGCATTATTATCTGCTCCATTGAAAACTTTGACCCCATGGGCATTCACACGGGCGACTCCATTACGGTAGCGCCGGCCCAGACCCTGACGGACAAGGAATACCAGATTATGCGGGATGCCTCTCTGGCAGTGCTGCGTAAAATCGGCGTGGAAACCGGCGGCTCCAATGTGCAGTTTTCGGTGAATCCTGCCGATGGTCGCATGACCATTATTGAAATGAATCCACGGGTATCCCGTTCTTCGGCACTGGCTTCCAAGGCCACCGGCTTCCCCATTGCCAAGGTCGCGGCCAAGCTGGCAGTGGGCTTTACCCTGGATGAGCTGAGTAATGAAATCACCGGTGGTGCCACACCGGCTTCCTTTGAGCCGAGCATTGACTATGTGGTCACCAAGATTCCCCGTTTCACCTTTGAGAAATTCCCCCAGGCGGAAAATCGCCTGACTACCCAGATGAAATCCGTGGGCGAAGTCATGGCCATTGGCCGCAGCTTCCAGGAATCCCTGCAAAAAGCCCTGCGGGGGCTGGAAGTGGGCGTGGATGGTTTTACGGAAATTCTGCCTGCGGATATGGATGACGAGGATATCGAGTCCACTATCTGTCAGGAAATACAGCAACCGGGCGCGGATCGCATCTGGTATCTGGCGGAAGCCTTTCGTCATGGCATGAGCTTTGAGCGGATTCAGGAACTCACTTATATCGACCCATGGTTCCTGGTGCAGGTGGAGGACATTATCTGCGCCGAGCAGGTATTGCGGGATGAAAAACTCAGCGATATTGATAAGGACTATATGTTTGCCTTAAAGCGCAAGGGTTTTTCCGATGGCCGTCTGGCCCATTGTCTGGGTGAAACAGAATCTGCTGTGCGTGAACATCGCCAGAAACTGGGGGTGCGTCCCGTCTATAAACGGGTGGATACCTGTGCCGCTGAATTTTCCACCTCGACCGCTTATATGTATTCCACCTATGAGGAGGAATGTGAAGCGGCGCCATCCAATAAAGACAAAATTGTGGTGCTGGGTGGCGGCCCCAACCGTATCGGTCAGGGTATTGAATTTGATTACTGTTGTGTGCACGCGGCCCTGGCTATGCGCGATGATGGTTATGAAACCATTATGATTAACTGTAATCCGGAAACCGTTTCCACCGATTACGATACTTCCGACCGCCTGTATTTCGAGCCGCTGACCCTGGAAGATGTGCTGGAAGTGATGGATAAGGAAAAGCCCAAAGGCGTGATTGTGCAATACGGCGGTCAAACACCATTGAAACTGGCGCGGGATCTGGAAGCGGCCGGTGTGCCGATTATCGGTACTACGCCGGATCGCATTGATTTAGCTGAAGATCGTGAACGTTTCCAGCAGTTAATCGAAAAACTGGGGCAGAAGCAGCCACCGAATCGTCTGGCTACCAATCCGGAAGAAGCGGTACAGCGGGCAGAAGAAATCGGTTATCCGCTGGTGGTGCGTCCCTCCTATGTGCTGGGTGGCCGGGCCATGGAAATCGTCCATAATGGGGCGGATTTGAAACACTATATGCAAACGGCGGTCAAGGTCTCCAATGACGCGCCCGTACTGCTGGATCGTTTTCTGGATGATGCGGTGGAAGTGGATGTGGATGCCATTTGCGATGGCAAGGATGTGCTGATCGGCTCCATTATGCAGCATATTGAGCAGGCGGGTGTACATTCCGGTGATTCGGCCTGCTCCCTGCCCCCTTATAGTCTGTCTGCAAAAATTCAGGATCGCCTGCGCCAGCAAACCCGTGAAATTGCCATTGAAATGCAGGTGGTGGGATTGATGAATATTCAGTTTGCCATTCAGGGTGAAGATATTTATATGCTGGAGGTGAATCCCCGGGCATCCCGCACCGTGCCCTTTGTCTCCAAGGCCATTGGCGTGCCCCTGGCTAAAGTGGCGGCACGCTGCATGGCTGGCGTTTCCTTAAAAGAGCAGGGTATTACCGAAGAGGTCATCCCGGATTATTTCTCTGTAAAAGAATCGGTGTTTCCGTTTGTAAAATTCCCCGGTGTGGATCCACTGCTGGGGCCGGAAATGAAATCCACCGGTGAAGTGATGGGCGTGGGCAAAACCTTTGGTGAAGCTTTTGCCAAGGCGCAGCTGGGTGCCGGTGTCGATTTGCCTACCAAAGGGCGAGTATTTGTGAGTGTGAGAGAGCGGGATCGTGATGCGGTTGTGCCAGTGGCTCGTGAACTGGTTGAGCTGGGCTTTAGTCTGATTGCCACTCGCGGCACGGCGCGCACCCTGCAGGAAAACCAGATTGATTGCCAGATTGTGAATAAGGTCTATGAAGGTCGTCCCCATATTGTAGACATGATCAAGAACGACGAAGTGGATTTGATTATTAATACCACCGAGGGCAAAAAAGCCATTGCGGATTCCTATACCATTCGCGCGGCTGCCCTGCAGGGCAAGGTGAGTTATACCACCACTTTAGCCGGTGCCAGTGCAACGGCACAGGCATTGAAATATTTATCAGATAATGAAGTGAATCGTTTACAGGATTTGCATCAGGAGGTTCATTCGTGAACAAGGTTCCCATGACGGTACAGGGCGCAAAAAGCCTGCAAGATGAATTGAAAAAGTTAAAAACCGAAGATCGTCCCCGCATTATTCAGGCCATCGCCGTGGCCCGTGAACATGGGGATTTAAAAGAGAATGCAGAATATCATGCGGCCCGTGAGCAGCAGAGTTTCTGTGAAGGCCGTATTAAGGAAATCGAAGGCAAGCTCAGCAATGCCACAATTATTGATGTGACCACGGTGAATGCCAATGGCAAGGTGATTTTTGGCGCGACTATTGATCTGGCCGATGAAGAAAGCGGTGATGAAATTACCTACCAGATTGTCGGTGAAGATGAGGCGGATATTAAAGCCAATAAAATTTCCGTTAGCTCGCCTATTGCCCGTGCTTTAATTGGTAAGGAAGAAGGGGATGTGGTTGAAGTGAAAACACCGGGTGGTGTGCGCACGCTGGAGATTGTTGAGGTGCATTATATTTAGTTGAAAGTTGCTGGTCGTTAGAAAAAATGCGCCGCATTTTTTCTAACGACTGCTTTCGGTTTTGACTAAAGACTCACAACTAATCGACAGCTTAAAAAGAAATTTTCGGCTTTTTAGTATTGCGTTTGAACAGAGTCAGGGTCTTGCCAATGGCCTGTACTTTTTCTGCGCCGGTTTCAGCACAGAGTTGCTCAATTATGGCCTGACGTGCATCCCGATCTTCACCGGCAATTTTAATTTTTACCAGCTCATGGTGTTCCAGTGCAATTTCCAGCTCATGTAATACATTTTCTGTAATACCATGCTGGCCGATCGTAATAATAACCTTTGCATGATGGGCCAGTTGGCGCAGGTATTTGATCTGGGATTTGCTTAATGACATTGCGGGTAAACTCAAATAAACGGCGGCGAATTATAACATGATTACAGGTGCGCAGGCGTAATGGCCAGAAGTAAAAGTAGCGGCGGCTGGTTAAAAGAGCATTTTGACGATGAGTATGTGCGGCGTTCGCAGCAGGACGGCTACCGGTCCCGCGCTGTTTACAAACTGGAAGAAATCGACCAGAAAGATCATTTACTCAAGCCGGGTATGACGGTGGTTGACCTGGGCTCGGCGCCCGGTGGCTGGTCACAATATGTAGCCCGTAAATTGAAAGGGCGCGGGCGCATACTGGCGATGGATATTCTACCCATGGATCCCATCGATGGCGTGGAGTTTATTCAGGGGGACTTTTTACAGGATGAAGTTTTTCAGCAATTACTGGATACCCTGGGAAAAGATCAGCCGGATCTTGTAATTTCCGATATGGCCCCCAATATGAGTGGGCAGCAGGCTGTTGATATTCCCCGTGCCATGTATATGGCCGAGCTGGCGCTGGATATGGCGCAAAGTGTTCTGCAACCTGGCGGCGGTTTGCTAGTCAAACTGTTCCAGGGCGAGGGCTTTACCGAGTATCAGAAACAGCTTAGAGAGCATTTTTCCCGTCTGGTTATGCGTAAGCCAAAAGCATCCCGTGCCCGTAGCCGTGAGATTTATGCCCTGGCTACAGGTTTCAAAGGCTGATTTTTAGCAATCTGCTGTTATGCTCCCCCTCTTTGTAAAAGAGGGGCCGGGGAGATTGAAACTGGCTTTTAATCCCCCTCTATCCCCCTTTTTCAAAGGGGGAGGTGAAGTGTGCGGGTTTTATTCTCACGTTGCTTGTAGTAACGTGTGTTTTATCGATTTATTTATTGAGGTGTCACCTTGAACGACATGGTTAAAAACCTGATTCTGTGGGGGGTAATTACGGTTATCCTGCTATCAGTTTTCAGTAACTTCTCTCAACAGGCTGCGCATAATAGCCAGATTAGCTATTCCGATTTTATCGATCAGGTAAAGCAGGGCATGGTCGATAAAGTCACCATTGCCGGTCGTGAAATTATGGGAACAACCCGTAGTAATCAGGCCTTTAAAACCTATAGTCCGGAAACCGATAATACGGCCTTGATTGGCGATTTGCTGGAAAACAAGGTGACCATCCAGGCCAAGCCGCCTGAGCAGCCATCTTTATTAATGAATATCTTTATTTCCTGGTTCCCGTTCCTGCTGCTGATTGGTATTTATGTCTTCTTTATGCGTCAGATGCAGGGGGGCGGCGGTGGCCGTGGCGCCATGTCTTTTGGCAAGAGCAAGGCTCGCATGCTGGGTGAAGATCAGATTAAAACCACCTTTGCGGATGTGGCCGGTGTGGAAGAAGCCAAGGAAGAAGTGGCCGAGCTGGTTGAGTTCTTACGGGATCCCGGTAAATTCCAGAAGCTAGGCGGGCAGATTCCCCGTGGTGTATTGATGGTGGGTTCGCCCGGTACCGGTAAAACTCTGCTGGCCAAGGCCATTGCCGGTGAGGCCAAGGTGCCTTTCTTTACCATTTCCGGCTCCGATTTTGTGGAAATGTTTGTGGGTGTGGGTGCCTCCCGTGTGCGGGATATGTTTGAGCAGGCTAAAAAGCATGCGCCCTGTATTATTTTTATTGATGAAATCGATGCGGTGGGTCGTCATCGTGGTGCCGGTGTCGGTGGTGGTCATGATGAACGTGAGCAAACACTGAACCAGTTGCTGGTGGAAATGGATGGTTTTGAAGGTAATGAAGGGGTGATTGTGATTGCCGCGACTAACCGCCCGGATGTATTAGACCCTGCACTGATGCGCCCCGGTCGTTTTGATCGCCAGGTGGTTGTGCCATTGCCGGATGTGCGTGGCCGTGAGCAAATCCTGAAAGTGCATATGCGAAAGGTGCCGGCAGCAGCTGATGTTAAGCCTTCTCTGATTGCCCGGGGTACGCCCGGATTTTCCGGCGCGGATCTGGCCAATCTGGTGAATGAAGCGGCACTGTTTGCAGCCCGTGAAAACAGCAAGGAAGTGCGCATGGAGCATTTTGAGCGAGCCAAGGACAAGATTATGATGGGCTCCGAGCGTAAGTCCATGGTGATGTCCGATGATGAGAAAAAACTCACGGCTTATCATGAGGCGGGCCATGCCATTGTCGGCCGTCTGGTGCCGGATCATGATCCGGTATATAAGGTCAGTATTATTCCTCGAGGGCGGGCGCTTGGGGTTACCATGTTCCTGCCGGAAGAGGATCGCTACAGCTTTAGCAAACGTCGTCTGGATAGCCAGATCTCCAGCCTGTTTGGTGGCCGTATTGCCGAGGAGCTGATTTTCGGCCCGGAATATGTCACCACAGGTGCCTCTAATGATATTGAACGCGCCACTGAAATTGCCCGCAATATGGTAACCAAATGGGGCCTGTCCGAAAAGCTGGGGCCACTGGCCTATACGGAAGATGAGGGTGAAGTTTTTCTGGGACGTTCGGTGACCCAGCATAAGAATGTGGCAGATGATACGGCGCGGGTGATTGATGAAGAAATCCGTGATGTGATTGATCGTAATTATCAGCGTGCCGAAAGGCTGCTTAAAGAAAATGAAGATATTCTTCATGCCATGGCCGAAGCCCTGATTAAATATGAAACCATTGATTCGGATCAGATTGATCAGTTAATGGCCAGAGAGCCGGTATCTCCACCCAAAGACTGGGATGATTCCGATAGTTCCTCCCATTCTACTTCCGGGCCATCGGATGAGGTAAAACAGGATAAGAAAGACGGCCCTATCGGAGGGCCTGCAAGTCAGCATTAATTCCTGTTGATGGTCATTTGGTGAAGCCCTGTTTGTGAGGACAGGGCTTTATTGTTTCCAGGATATAAAAATGTCTGTATTGCTTGCTGAACAGCCCGCATTTTCGATAATACTAACGACTGATGATCTATGAATAAAATACAACAACTCATTCATCAGCACGGCCCGGTTGTGATGGGTATTTTAAATACCACGCCGGATTCGTTTTCTGATGGCGGCTTATTTGTTTCGCCAGAGTCGGCCTTTCATCAGGCCATGTTAATGGTGGATGCCGGGGCGCAGATTATCGATGTGGGCGGGGAATCGACTCGTCCGGGTGCAACGGAAGTGACAATTGAAGATGAGTTGCAACGGGTGATACCGGTAATTGAGGCCATCCGCCAGTCATCCAGTATTGCCATCTCCATTGATACCAGTAAGCCACAGGTGATGCAGGCAGCCATTGAGGCGGGGGCTGATATGGTGAATGATGTTAATGCATTGCAGGCTGAAGGGGCTTTAGAAATATGTGCCCGTTATCAGCTGCCGGTTTGCCTGATGCATATGCAGGGACAACCGCGCACCATGCAGAAGAATCCCCAATATAAGGATGTGGTTGAGGATATTAAAAATTTTTTACAGCAGCGTATGAATGCATGTCTTGATGCAGGAATTGACGCGCAGAATATTATTCTGGATCCAGGCTTCGGTTTTGGTAAAACGGTGAGCCAGAATTATTCCCTGTTAAAGCATCTGCATGAATTTCTATCCTTAAATCAGCCCCTGCTGGTTGGGGTATCCCGTAAGAATATGCTGGCAGAGATTATTCAGCAGCCACCTGAGCAGAGGGTGGTGGCCACGGCTGCGGCGAATGTTCTGGCATTGAGTAAGGGAGCAAAAATTTTTCGGGTGCATGATGTTAAGGAAAATATAGAAGCCCTTAAAATTGCTCAGGCCATGCTGGGTGCACCATAATCACATATACTTTTTAGTTGAAAAAAACCAATAAGATGGAAGCGAAATAATGACAAAAAAATACTTTGGTACAGATGGTATTCGGGGGCGTGTCGGCACAGGGCAGATGACAGCAGAGTCTGTGTTAAAGCTGGGTTGGGCCGTTGGCCGGGTATTGTCAAAGCACGGTAATAAGCTGGTGGTAATTGGCAAGGATACCCGTATTTCGGGATATATGTTTGAAGCAGCGCTGGAGGCTGGCCTGTCGGCAGCTGGTGTGGATGTAAAAATTATTGGCCCCATGCCCACACCGGGTATTGCATATTTAACCCGCACCTTGCGCGCCTCGGCAGGCATTGTGATTAGCGCATCCCATAACCCTTTTTATGATAATGGGCTGAAATTCTTTTCATCTGAAGGCACTAAATTACCGGATGATATCGAGCATGAAATAGAAGCCATGTTTGAATCGCCCATGGAAACCGTAGATTCGGCAAAGCTGGGCAAGGCCGAGCGTATCGAGGATGCCCAGGGGCGTTATATTGAAGCCTGTAAGGCCACCATTCCCATCGGTACTAATTTTGCCGGCATAAAAGTGGTGCTGGATTGCGCCAATGGGGCCACCTACCACATCGCCCCCAATGTGTTCGCCGAGCTGGGCGCAGAAGTGGTTAGCATAGGAGTGGAACCGGATGGCCTGAATATTAATGAAAACTGCGGTTCTACTCATCCCAATAATCTGGCGGCTGCCGTGTTACAGAATCGCGCCGATATTGGCATTGCCTTTGATGGGGATGGGGATCGGGTCATGATGGTGGATAGCAAGGGCCAGATTATTGATGGGGATGAGATTTTATACATCATCACCAAAGCACGTATGGCCTCCAGCGATAAGCAGAAAGGCATTGCCGGCACCCTGATGAGTAATATGGGGCTGGAGCTGGCCATTAAAAATATGGGGCTGGATTTTGTGCGAACCAACGTGGGCGATCGTTATGTGCTGGAATGTCTGAAAAATGAAGGCTGGGCGCTGGGCGGTGAATCATCCGGACATATTATCTGCCTGGATCGCACCACAACCGGTGATGGTATTGTGTCTGCCTTGCAGGTCATGGCTTATCTGGCCGAATCCGGTAAATCATTGATTGAGGCGCTGGAAGGCATGGAGAAAATGCCGCAGATTCTGATTAATGTGCCGCTGCCGGTTAAAACTGATCCGACTCAGGAACCTAAGGTACAGGCGGCTGTTGAGTCGATTGAGGAAAAGCTGGCAGGCAGAGGCCGGGTATTATTGCGAGCATCGGGCACTGAGCCATTAATCCGCGTTATGGTGGAAGGCGAGGATGAGCGTCAGGTGAATGAATATGCCCAGCATATTGCCGATGCGGTAGCTGAATCGGTAGCTCATGCGGGTTAATGAGTGGCTATCAGGGGCAAGTTGCCAGTAGATGTTCATAACTGTGTGAATTTACGGCCGTTTTTCGCGATACACTGGTCTCCTGGCTTGAAACTTGTCGCCTGCCCGATTAAACTGTGCCCCCTTTAAAAATAGTATTTTCGGAGTATTCAGCAGATGCGTCAGCCAATGGTAGCAGGAAACTGGAAAATGAATGGTTCCAGCAGCAGCGTTAAAGAATTAATTGCCGGCATTAAAGACGGTATGGCTTCGGTAACTAAAGCCGAAGTGGTTGTCTGCCCGCCTGCTGTTTACATTCCTCGTGTGTCAGGTGCAGTTGAAGACACGGCTATCAAGGTGGGTTCACAGAATGTCTGTGACCAGGACAAGGGCGCTTTCACCGGTGAGATTTCCGGCGAAATGCTCAAGGATGTGGGTTGTGAATACGCTATTGTGGGGCATTCTGAGCGTCGTAGCCTGTATGGTGAGTCGGATGAGCTGGTAGCCAAACGCTTTGCAGCGGCTCGTCGTAATGGGATCAAACCTATTTTCTGTATTGGTGAAACGCTGCAAGAGCGTGAGCAAGGGATTACCAATGATGTGTGCTCTCGTCAGATTGATGCGGTCATTGCGCTGGAAGGTGTAGAGGCTCTGGCTGATGGGGTTATCGCCTATGAGCCTGTATGGGCAATTGGTACCGGTAAAACCGCATCACCTGAGCAGGCCCAGGAAGTACATGCCTTTATCCGTGGCAAGATTGCGGCCTTGAATGCTGATGTGGCTGAAGGTTTGCGTATTTTGTACGGCGGTAGCATGAATCCGGCTAATGCAGCCGAGCTTATTTCACAGGCTGATATTGATGGTGGTTTAATTGGTGGTGCTTCATTAAAAGCCGAGGATTTCCTGGCTATCTGTAGCGCGGCTGAATAAGGTAAATTAAAGTGGAAACAATTCTATTAGTGATACATGTACTCCTGTCGATTAGTATTATCGGCCTGGTGTTATTGCAGCGAGGCAAGGGTGCAGAAGCAGGTGCTGCCCTGGGCGGTGGTGCATCGGCAACTGTGTTTGGTGCCAGCGGCGCGGCTAACTTTCTGAGTCGCACAACAGCGATTCTAGCTACTGCATTTTTTATCAGCAGTTTAAGCCTGGCTTATCTGGCTTCCCATCGTGAAGTATCCGGTGGTGCGGTAGAGTCTGTTATCAGCACAACAGAGCCGGCTAAAGTTGAAACCCAAAAAGCAGATATTCCAGCTGATATTCCTGTTATTCCAGCTGAGCCTGAAAAAGGCAATGATCTGCCTCCCGCAGAATAAGCCCTTTTTGATTACGAAAAGGCAGCTGAAAATTTACCGATGTGGTGGAATTGGTAGACACGCTATCTTGAGGGGGTAGTGGCGCAAGCCGTGCCGGTTCAACTCCGGCCATCGGTACCATATTTAAGTTTAATGATTCCTCTGATTAAAGCCCCTGTCCTGGGGCTTTTTTTATGGCCTCAATATCTAAAAACAGGATTTATTGGCTGGGCGTATTGTAGGACATATGTCCAGTCATGGCTGTTTTGGGTCATTTGTCCGATGATATGGCGATGCTTATCCCCAATAATCTTTTTATTCATAATTATTGGAGGAAGAGGCGATGACGAATCAAATTAAAGTCTGGGATCCATTGGTGAGAGTTTTTCACTGGAGTCTGGTGTTGTTTTTCACAATCAGTTATCTGAGTGGTGAAGAGGACAGTTCGATTCATATTTATTCAGGCTATATTGTTTTGGGGCTGATCAGCTTCAGGCTTATCTGGGGGGGTGTGGGTACAAAATATGCCCGTTTCAGGCAGTTTGTTGTAAGGCCTGAAGAGCTGGTTGAGTATTCAAAGGATTTTATAAAGCTGTCACCAAAACATTATACCGGGCATAACCCTCTGGGCGGCTGGATGGTGGTCGCCTTATTATCCACGCTGTTTATTGTTAGCCTGAGCGGGCTTCAGCTTTATGCGGTTGAGGAGGGGCAGGGGCCATTTGCTGATGTGAATTCTATAAGTTTAATCAGTAGTGCTTATGCAGACAGTGATGACGACCATCC
>JALTRC010000011.1 GCA_026998145.1 Gammaproteobacteria bacterium | reverse complement strand
TATCAAAAATATCCGGCCGCATCAAAGGCTCGCCGCCAGACAAAATCAATACGGGAACACCATAGGCCTTAAGGTCATCCATTACATCACAGACTTCCCCATAATCCAGCTCGCCGGAAAAATCCTTATCTGCCGAGGTGGCATAGCAATGTTTACAGGTTAAATTACAGCGGCGAATCAGATTCCATATCACCACCGGGCCGGTATTGACCGGAATGACTTTGGGACGTTTTGTATTAACAGGCCCATCCACCAGTGATTGCATATAACGGGTTAAGCGAAACATATTGATTCCTTATGCCACCCGGCGAAAGCCGGTTTTCTTAAGAATGGCGGAGCTAAATAAAACCTCGCCTCCCAGACAATCTTCACCCAATAGCGCTTTAATTTTATCGGCTTTTTCACGGGCAATGGCTTTATCACTGCCATGCACCATGGCAAACAGATTATAAGGCCACAGACTTTCATAACGTGGGCGCAAATAACAGTGACTGACAAAATCCAGCGCCGCCACTTTTTCACCCAGTTCAATTGCCCGCTCATCAGGAATATTCCATACGCTCATGCCATTGGCTTTTAAGCCCAGACGGTAGTGATTGGGAATCACACCAATGCGGCGAATAATGCCCGCATCCTGCATCTTCTGCATACGTTGCAATAATGCATCTTCCGGCATATTTAATTGTTGAGCAATCGACGCCCAGGGGTCGGATACCAATGGCAGGCCGGACTGAGTAAGGGAAATAATTTTTTTATCCTGCTCATCAGGCAAAATATGATTAGCAGCAGGCTGTTCCTCTGGCATGGAAACCGTATCCACGCTGCCATCTTCATCAAGCTGTAAAAACAGGCCCAGATAAAAAGCCTTTTCTCTGGGAAAGTTATAGACTTTCAGGCCAGTTTCCAATTCGATTGCCTGGATAACATTTTCTATATCACCCTTATGCTCGGCGCTAATCACAAACCACATATTCAACTGATGATCGCGGCGATAATTATGGGCCACCTGCGGATAACGATTCACCATATCAGCGACTCTGTCATAATTTCTTTCACTGGCTGATAATGCAGCCAGGGTGACTTCACCGCCTATTTTTTCCGCATTATAAAGGGGACCGAAACGGCTTAGATAACCTGTATCCAGAAGCCCTTTCAATGTTTTAAACAGGCTGGCCTCCCCCACACCCAGACTTGCCGCGACGCAAGAAAAAGGTTGTCTAGCTAAGGGGAAACCACCCTGAAACTGGTTAATGAGTTGCCGTTGTAATCTATTTAAGGAACTCATTTTATGGCCTCATTTTTCGTCTTTAATTTGTTGTCTTTAACGTAATGAGCACCGCGCTGTTTGTAACAGGTTTTACTAAACAGAACTTTATAATTGAATCGATTTAATGAATAGGTATCGGCCAGTTCATTAATTTTTTCCAGCACCTGTTCCCGGCTGGCACCGTGAATCATGGTAAATAAATTATAGGGCCACTGGGGCAAACGCCGGGGTCGCCGATAGCTTAAGGTGACACAGGGCAGACTGCCCATAAAACAGCCCACTTCCGATACCATCTCATCGGGAATATTCCACACCACCATGGCATTGGCTCGATAACCCAGTTTACGATGACGCACCACCACGCCCATGCGTTTGATAATGCCCGCATCCTGTAGCCGGGCAATTTCATCCATGACCTGTTGCTCATTCATGCCAAGCTGTTTGGCCAGTTCATCATAAGGCCGTGGAGACAATGGCAGCCCCTGCTCCAGTGCATGAATCAATGCACGGGTCTGTTGCTGCTGAAGATAGGGATGAGGTGTGACGATCATGTCCATTGCAGTTTAAACCCCAGATCAATGTAATAATCTTCCTGCATGGGCAGGTCCAGTACATCCAGCCCGCTACGCTGGGCAATATCATCCAGTAGCCGGTCAATGGCCTGACGATTTTCCGC
>JALTRC010000010.1 GCA_026998145.1 Gammaproteobacteria bacterium | reverse complement strand
CTGAGTTGTTTATGGCTGCGGCCAAAGCGGTTGTCCTTTAAATTGGTATTGGGGTAGTTTTTTATACTTAAGGGAATAATGCCATCCCCCAGCCCCTGGCTTCCGTGGCAGAGCGTGCAGCGACTCAGAAAAGTTTCTGCACCATATTGAATCGATGGCTCCACATGTTCAGCCTGTACATAAACTGAACTCAACAACAGGGTGACAGAGGCGAGTGCCTGAGCAAGTTGCTTCATCGTTGGGCTCCCGTTTATTTAACTTCAATAACCATGTGCATAGTTGGATGAATGGCGCATTCCACATCGATCTTGCCCGGCTTATCAAAAGTAACCGTTTTAGACTGGCCTTTGGGATAAGAGCCAAGGTCAAAAGTTTTGCTGTCTGACAGGCTAAATACATTGTGGAAGAAGGGATCTTCATTGGTGAATTTAACTTTGTCACCTGCCTTGATCGTCAGTTTTTTCTCGGTAAATTTTTTATCTTTCTGGCCAACTTCAAACTCGTCAGCCTGGGCAATAGCCGTTGATAAAATAGCCAGCAGGCTCAAACAGAATGTTGCTTGGAATTTCATAATATATCCTCGGAAAATTAATGTGATAAGGGGAGTATGGGTAAATCAAATGGTTTCGGTTCGGTGGTTAGGGCTTCCATAAAAGCCACCAGATCTTTTTGTTCCTGATTATTTAATTTGGCTTTTATCATCAGAGGGGAAAGGTTGGTTTTAACCACCCCGCCCTTAACATAATGATCCACAACCTCCATTAAGGTTTTGGCTGAGCCATCGTGGAAATAAGGCGCGCTTAAGGTAATGTCGCGTATTGTCGGTGTTTTAAATGCGCCTTTCATAATGCCGAGGGGGCGTTGTTTATAGCGGCCCAGATCAGGGTTCTTTTTACCGAAAGAGGCCAGACCCAAATTATGGAAACTGCTGTCGGTAAAATTAGGGCCGGAATGACACAGAGCGCAGTTGCCTTTTTCCGGTGTCATAAATAATTTAAAACCACGAATCTGTTGTTTTGTCATGGCTTTGGCATCCCCTTTGACCCAGCGATCAAAAGGTGAATCATTACTGATTACGGTGCGCTCGAAACTGGCAATGGCCTTGCCGACTAAATCCAGTGTCAGTTCTTCGCCCGGATAAGCGTTGGCAAAGGCCTTTTTATATTCCGGCGTGGCATTGATAAAGGCCAGCATGGCTGGAATATCTGTGTGCATTTCATTGGGATTTTTCATGGGGCCGGTGGCCTGAGAATCGATACTGGGCTCACGGCCATCCCACATTTGCACAGGATTGTATGCGGCATTGGTTACCACGGGGGATGCACGGCCCAGTACCTTGCTTTTATGGCCTTTGGCGGTGGGCAGCCCATCTGACCAGCCCAGCATGGGGTTATGGCAGGTGGCGCAGGACATATTGCCATCACCACTTAAGCGAGGATCAAAAAACAGCTTTTTACCCAGCTTGATGCGTGCAGGTGTTGGTTTGTTGCCTTTGGGATAGGGAACTTCGCCAAGGATAAAGGGTTTGAGGCTGGGGTCGCCGGCTTTATAAACAATATCGGCGGTTGCTGTGGTTGAGCCAAGAGTGAAGCTGGCAATGCAACTACCCAGTAGCAGGGCGGCTTTTGAGTATAGTGATTTCGATGTCATATCCAGGACTCCTGTTTTAAAGACTGAAATGTTGAATGGCATGTTGCATCTCACTGGATGCTTCATTCAGATTTTGAGAAATAAGATTAAGCTGCTCAGCCTGAGTGCGCGATTCGGATGCCACCGTTAGTAACTCACTGATGGTCGATACAATATTCTGTACAGCTTGCTCCTGCGGAGCCATTAGATTGACAACCTGCATCATATTTTCATAGGTGGCCCGTGTCTGCGTGCTATTGTCGGCGGTTTGTTCTGCAACAGACTGTAATCGCTGAATATTTTTGCTGGATGAGG
>JALTRC010000009.1 GCA_026998145.1 Gammaproteobacteria bacterium | reverse complement strand
GATTCATAAAAAATCAGGGTGGCTGTCTGCAAACGATATTGCCCATAAAATGTTTGACGGGCCGCAGATTTACTGGGCGCAAAGCCGGCAAACAAAAAACGATCCGTGGGCAGGCCGGATGCCGACAGGGCTGCAATCGCTGCACAGGCACCGGGAATCGGGCTGACTTTTATCCCCGCCTCATGGGCAGCCTTCACCAGACGATACCCCGGATCACTCAATAAAGGGGTACCCGCATCAGAAATCAGCGCAATGCTTTTACCGGCCTGTAATTTTTCAATCAGCTGAGGGGTTGCCTGCTCCTCATTGTGGTCGTGATAGCTCAGCATATGGGTGCGGATATTAAAGTGCTGTAATAAATGACGACTGTGACGCGTGTCCTCTGCCGCAATAAAATCCACCTCAGACAATACCGTTAAGGCCCGTTGACTGGTATCATCACGATTCCCAATAGGCGTGGCCACAATATACAGGACACCCGAATTCATTAACACTTGCAGCTCCACTATCCATTACCGAGCCGCCATAATAACACCTAGTAGATAATGACATTGCTCAAACACGCTTTTTGTTACCTGATACTTTCCATATTACTGGCATCCTGCGGCTCCCTGCCCGGCCCGCAAACACCCGGCACTCAAACCGAGCCACCGAGCCTGTCCAGCGAAACAGAGGAAGAGCCGGGGCTGATAAATGAAAACCCGGAAGACTATTTACAGCAGGCGCAGCAAACAACTGGCCAGGCACGTTTTGAGCTATTGACCAAAGCCATTAATATTCTGATTCGTCAAAAGCAGTTTGCTGCGGCCCGGCAACAGATCGACCTGCTGAGCAGCGAATATCCCCACCCTTATTTACAACCATCTATTCAGATTCTACAGGCCAGGCTGGCGCTCTATCAGGGGCAGCCACGGGAGGCATTAAAACGCCTGCCCATGGCGCAGATTCTACCAGCCCGGCAGCAGATTGAAGTTTATCAGCTCAGGGCAAAAGCCTTTATGGCAGCCGGCTACCCCCTGGAAGCGGCGAAAACCCGGGTACAGATGGAGCCTTTACTCACGGATGAATTCGCCCAGCAGTTAAACCATCAGGCAATCTGGGAAGCCCTCTCGCGCCTGCCTTTAAGCAGTTTAAGGCAACTGAGTCAGGCGCCATTGCATCCACAGTTACTCGGCTGGATAGAGCTGGCCAAAATCGCCCGCTCTGCCCAAACCGACTGGCAGCATTTACAGGAAAATATTTTCGCCTGGCAAAGCCGCTACCCCGAGCACCCGGCCGCACGGATATTTGCCCAGCAGCTGGGCATCAAGCAGCTGGAACTGATGCAGCACCCTGAACATATCGCCGTTCTGCTGCCCCTTACCGGCCAGTATGCCTCCGCAGCTGCGGCCATTCGGGATGGGCTGATTAGCGCCTATTACCAGCATCCCGATAAAAATCTGCACCCTGAGATCAGTTTTTTAGACACCAGCCATAATGCTTCCGCCATCTGGAATTATTATCGCAAGGCGGTGGATATGGGTGCCGATTTTATTATTGGCCCTTTTCTAAAAACCGCCGTTAATCATCTGGCTCAGGCCAGCCGGCTGGAGGTTCCCACCCTCACCCTTAACTATGCGCAAAACCAGGAAAAGCTGACGGAAAACATGTTCCAGTTTGGTCTGCTGCCGGAAGATGAAGCCCGCCAGGCGGCGGATATGGCATTTCGTCAGGGCCATAAACAGGCCATCACACTGGTACCCAAAGGCCCCTGGGGCGAGCGTTTATTCCGTGCCTTTAGCCAGCGCTTTACCGAACTGGGCGGGCAGATTGTTAATAGAGGAACCTACACCCCCGGCAAAAACGATTTCAAACATCCCATCCAGCGGCTGCTGAATATTGATCAGAGCATCAAGCGTTATCGGCAATTACAGCGGCTGCTCAAAACCCGCTTAAAATTCACCCCC
>JALTRC010000008.1 GCA_026998145.1 Gammaproteobacteria bacterium | reverse complement strand
ACACATAATATATTTATTATCAATGACTTATAACAAAATCCACCCCCTATGATATAAGCCTTATACCCACTTATGGATACACGCCTTAAAAATTTATCTCACAGCTATTTAATTATATTATAAGTTTATTATATAATTCCCGCCCCGATGCAGTTATCGGAGAGCTCATTATCTATAAGCGCCTTTCATCAAAACGCAACAAAGGGCCTTTATAAATAATGATTTCCACATATTTTTACAGGACATACTCCCCATGCAAGATCAGAAGAAAACAGACCCCTGCCGTAAATACGCCTATGCCATTGCTCAGACCGGTTTCAAGGGCGGCATGATTTTTAATGATCAGGGTGACAAAATTACCGTGACAGAATCCATGATCGTTAACGCCGTCAACCAGGTACACGAAGCCTGGGATGCCAGCCACAAGCACCGGCAAACACGCCTGCGCTTTGATGCCGCCTGATTAAAAAAGCCCTCCCTGCGAGGGCTTTTTTCTGGCAATTATTTTTTTCTTATCCATACTTGCCCTTAATTCAATTCCTTTGACCCTTGGCGCTTTATGGCAAAAATCTTTCGCTGGCCTTTTCAACCATCCCCCCATGATGAATTTGATGCTCTGGTTAAACCCCATCTTCAATATCTGTATAAACTCGCCTACCGCTTTACCCGCCAGCGGGATGATGCGGAAGATCTGGTGCAGGATTTATTACTCAAACTGTTCCCCCGTCTGGATGAAATGCGTGAAATCGAAAAGCTCTCCCCCTGGCTGGGGCGTATCCTGTACCGCATGTATGTGGATCGCTATCGCAGCCAGCAGCGCTCACCTTTGCAACTGATTGATGATGAAGAAAATTTTTATCACGATAAGGAGGATCACCAGCCCCAGCCGGGAGAGCAGCTGGCCGCCGGGGAATCTGCCGAAATGCTGCAACAGGCCTTAAATCAGCTCAATGATGACCAGCGGGTTCTGGTCATACTGCATGATGTAGAAGGCTATACCTTGCAGGAAATCAGCAACTTACAGGATACTTCCCTGGGCACACTGAAATCCCGCCTGAATCGCGCCCGCAGTAAACTTCGTGATATATTGCAAAAACAGGGAACCTTTTCGCGCCACTGAGCGTGTATACAGGTAACAGAGTAAAAGATTATGAATTGCGACGACTTTACAAGACAACTGGATGATTACCTGGATGCTGATCCAGCGGCTGATTTAGCCGCTCTGCAGCAGCATGTGGAAGCCTGCGCCCATTGCCAGCAAAGCCTGGATGAGGCCCGCGCCATCCGTGCAGCCCTGGCTGAGCTGCCTGTTGAAGCCCCTTCCCGCGGCTTTGAACAGCGGGTATTGGCAGAAGTTCGTCGTCAGCACAAAGACACCCACAAACATCATTTTATTGCCGGCTTTGGTACCGCCATGGCCGCCAGCCTGGCCCTGTGGTTTGCCAGCAATCTGTTTATTCCCGGCACCGGCACCCAGCCCACTGAAAGTATTAGTGTGGCCATGCACAGTGTCAGCACCGTTAAGCTGATGTTTGAAGTCCCTGATGCACTGGCTGACGTCACCCTGAGCGTGAAACTGCCAGCCAATGTTGAATTACAGGGCTATCCCGGTCAGCAACAGTTAAGCTGGAAAACCAGCCTGAAAAAAGGCCAGAATGTACTGGCTCTGCCGGTGCTGGCTATTGAATCAGGCAGCGGTGAAATGGTCGCCCAGCTCACCTATGGCAACAAAACCAAATCGTTGCGAATTGTGTTGAAAAGCACTGACAATGGCGCTTATCAATATCAGTTTTTACCTATGGAATCCGTTTAGTTCGGTACGTGCTTACATATGAAAAACTTACTACTATCATTTTCCTTAAGTTGTATGCTGCTTGTTTCAGCACAGGCCCATGCTGATTTTGACGACGAAGTCACCATTCGCGTTATGCGCATGGATGATGATTC
>JALTRC010000007.1 GCA_026998145.1 Gammaproteobacteria bacterium | reverse complement strand
GTACGAATATCCGCAGCCGTAAATCGTTTTACACGCATTAGTTCTGTCCTCCATCAGCGCCAACCGCGGCGACAACTTTAATTTTTTTATTATCGGGAATTTCACTGTAAGCCAGCACATGCAGGCCGGAAATGGAATGACGCACCAGCTGTGACAGCCACAGGCGCAGCGGTGGCGATACCACTAAGATGGCCGGCTGGCCGGCCAGCTCCTGCTGCTGGGTGACTTTTTCCAGCGACTTGAATAAACGCTCGGTCAGGCCAGGTTCCAGACCCGGAGAGCCACCCGGCAGCGTATTTTGCAGGGATTGCATCATCAGCTGCTCCAGCGCAGGTTCCAGGGTAATCACCGGCAGCTCTTCTTCCAGACCATTGATTTTCTGCACAATCGCCCGGCCCAGCGCCACCCGCACGGCGGCGGTCAGCTCCTGTGGATCCTGGGTTTTGCTACCCTCTGCGGCCAGCACTTCGCAAATGGTACGCACATCCCGCACCGGCACACCTTCCGCCAGCAGGTTCTGCATCACCTTCACTACCACGCTGAGGGGCAGCACATCCGGCACCAGATCTTCCACCAGCTTGGGAGATTTCTGCGCCAGATTATCCAGCAGCTTCTGTACTTCCTCATGGCCCAGCAGCTCATGGGCATGATCGTGTAATACCTGATTTAAATGGGTGGCCACCACGGTGCTGGGGTCCACCACCGTATAACCTAGTGTCTGGGCATGATCCCGCTGTCCCGGATCTATCCACACCGCATCCAGACCAAAGGCCGGATCTTTGGTGGCAATACCCTGTAATTCCCCGTACACCTGCCCCGGATTAATCGCCAGCTCCCGATCCGGATACACCTCATTTTCACCCACTGGCACACCCAGCAAAGTGATGCGATAGGCATTGGGATTTAAATCCAGATTGTCGCGAATATGCACCGAGTGCACCAGAAAGCCCAGCTCCTGCGAAAGCTTTTTACGCACCCCCTTGATACGGTTAAGCAGCTGGCCATCCTGATTTTTATCCACCATGGGAATCAACCCGTAGCCCACTTCCAGACCGATTAAATCCACCGGCTGCACATCATCCCAGCCCAGCTCTTTGGGCGCGGGCGCTTCAATGGGTTCCAGCTTGCGTTGAACCTCTTCCTGCTCCACTTCCACCTGCTTTTTATCCAGATAAAAAGCGCTGCCAGCCAGTGCTGCCGAAAGGCTTAAAAAGGCCACATTGGGCATGCCGGGAATCACCCCCATGGAGCCGATAATGGCCGAGGTGACCCAGAGGATTTTGGTGTTCTGGAACATCTGCGCAAACACCTGATCACTCAGCTCGCTCTTGCTGGAATCCCGGGTGATAATAATGGCGGTGGCACTGGATAACAGCAGCGATGGAATCTGCGCCACCAGACCATCACCAATGGTTAGCAGGGTGTAGTTACGGATGGCATCTGAAGCCGACATATCATGCTGGGCCATGCCGATAGCAAAGCCGCCCACAATATTGATAATCAAAATCAGAATACCGGCAACCGCATCGCCCCGTACAAATTTGCTGGCACCGTCCATGGAGCCATAAAAATCTGCCTCAGAGCTGATTTCATCACGGCGCTCACGGGCTGTATCCTGATCAATCAGGCCGGAGTTTAAATCCGCATCTATGGCCATCTGCTTACCGGGCATGGCATCCAGGGTAAAACGGGCGCTGACTTCTGACACCCGGCCCGCCCCTTTGGTGACCACCACAAAGTTAATAATCACTAAAATGGCAAACACCACCAGACCCACCGCATAGTTACCACCAATGACAAACTCACCAAAAGACTCGATAACATGACCAGCCGCACCGGTACCTGTGTGGCCTTCCAGTAATACAATCCGGGTGGACGCCACATTCAGCGCCAGACGAAATAATGTGGCTACCAGAATGACCGTGGGGAAAATCACAAAATCCAGCGG
>JALTRC010000006.1 GCA_026998145.1 Gammaproteobacteria bacterium | reverse complement strand
TAAACCCTGCATAAATACTTTCGCACAGAGCGAAAGTATTTATTATTTATTTTACAAGCATAAGCACTTTTACTGAGTCATCCACAGTGGACGCATCGATAAAACCGATACTACCTTTGGTTTTGGAAACCCATGCTTTTACATCCGCATCATTGTCCATATTCCTGGGTGGTGTTCCCTTGCCGGAAAAAGCCTTTCTTGACCAGTAAGAATCAAATTTAAGCTCTTTTTTTCTGACGACTTTTTTAAGAAATAGTCTGCGCGCTTTACTGCCCGGTGATTGATCGACCACATCCAGTGATGAACCATCTGGCCAGGATTTTAATTTACCCAGATAAATTGACTTCACTGTATCCTTATCAATACTGCCAATCGTGGTTGATTTATTTGCAATAACTGCCACATCTGCCAGGGTTTGATGCATCCATAACAATGATGTTATTAAAACCAGCAGATGGATTCCAGATTTATTCAATAGCATTTTCATCTCCATCCTCCTTAAAATGACAGCTCAAGCGCCATACCAAACATATTGACACTGTCAGAGGGTTGTATATCAACTCCGTTGCCTGTGTTCACCCATGTTCCAGCAGCGAACAAACCGTAACCTAAATCTGTATTAATCTGACTCAACTCAAATTTAACGGCCGTGTTATAAGCAAAGTCATAACGTAAGGTAATGGAGTCTATGGTTTGCGCATTCTTCATGGCATCAGGAACATTAACCCCCTTGTCCATGTTTTGATGGGTCAATAATAATGTGTAATCATCAAACTGATAGCCACCACTAACATACCAGGTAGTCGATTCCTGCATATCCATACCCATGGTCACATTAGCCCATTCCCCATAAAACAGGAAACTATCTAAATCACCACCAATACCAATCGTTTTTACTCGATGTGTTTTATTGAACATCAAATCCATACGTGGCTCATAAATCATTTTTCCGCTATAGGTACTCAGCTGCACATATACCGACTCATCCCATTCTGCTTTAAAGGTATAACCCAGCATTTTGTTTAAGCTCATACCTTCCAGCGCTATCTGCCCCCAGTATAAATCCGAGCTTAGCGCCCAGTCGCCTGTATAACCCTGCCATAAATAACTCAAACCACGATAAGATTCACGGGTTACATTGGGGCCATTAAAATCCTGGGTATAAAATAACTGTGGCGCTTCTATCCAGGGAAAGGCAAAACCCACACTCTGGTATTCATTAACCAGGCCTACCGGCATTTTGATTTTACCGGCGCGGAGAGTATTTTCATCATCCAGTGCCAGGTTAATAAACCCCCAGTCCAGATGCATTTTGTAGCCATCCTCTTCTTCCAGCACCAGGAACTGGGTTTGCACTGTCGCCATTTCATTTACATTGGCATTAATATTCAGGCCAATACGTGTGCGCCGGAAAGAACCATCTTTATTAATACCACCACTATCCGGAACAACACCATTTACTGTACCAATATCACCTGCGCCTGCACAACGATCTGCCACCATTGGAAAATTTATCGGATCTGTCTGCCCGATTGTTCGATCACAATCCCCATTAAAAAAAACAGACTCATCGGTCTGTTGATATACGGCAGAAGCAAAGCCTCTAATGGTTAATCTTTCTGTCCAGTTGGCCGCTGATGCCGACTGTGAGATCAGCACACCGGATATAGCGGCCGACAGCAGAATTTTTTTTGTTGCAGACATTTCTTGCTCCTTCAATAAAACCACGCGAACTTAAATTAAACACCTGTTTTCTTCAGGGTTTATATAGAACATACTCAGGAATATGCAATATAAATTTTTACATTACATTCATATAACATTGACCTGACTATTGAATTTACAGGGATATAGGCTATACAGTTTATGGAAATAATATATTTATAATAATGAAACAATAAAAACGCCCTTTCAGCGTAATAAAAATATATAAGGCGTGATAAAACGCC
>JALTRC010000005.1 GCA_026998145.1 Gammaproteobacteria bacterium | reverse complement strand
ATTGATGTGTCGATTGATGATTTTGGTACGGGCTATTCGTCGTTGAGTTATCTTAAAAAGTTTTCCTTAAAATCATTAAAAATTGATAAGTCTTTTGTGCTGGATATTCCCCAGGATAAGGATGATATGATGATTACAGCCGCCATTATTTCAATGGCAAAAAGTTTGAACCTTAAGGTAATTGCCGAGGGGGTTGAAACAGAAAGACAGATTGATTTTTTAAAGGCGCGAGATTGTGATGTGATGCAGGGGTATTATTTCAGTAAGCCGGTTCCTGCCAGTGAATTTGAAAAAATGCTGAAAAAAAACGTTTAGAAAGCATGCGGTTATTTATCTTTAGCTGTATCAGCCTGGAATCAATTCAGGGCCCTTCCATATAACGTTTTAATAAAATATATACTGCTCCCGTGCCGCCATCTTTTGGCTGTGCTGTTACAAAAGCCAGTACCTGAGGCATATTCTGTAGCCATTTGTTCACCATGGCTTTTAACACCGGGCGACCATCTTCTGAATGATAGCCCTTGCCGTGTACTACACAAACCAGGGTGAACCCCTGCATCTGTGATTGCATAATAAACTGTAATAGTTCCTTGCGGGCCGCATCCCGGGTGTGGCCGTGAAGATCTAGATGGTTTTCGATGGGTAGCCGGCCATTACGAATTAATTTGAGTTTGGATTTTTGAATGCCGGGGCGCATAAATTCAAGAAATTCACCGCAATCGGGAATAAAGTCGTCGCTCAGGGTGTCGCTGATAATCAGGTCGTTACTCTGGGGGCGTTTTTTTATGGTAGCGGGTGGTTTTTTTAAGGCAACCTTATTGGGTCTTTTAATGGGTTGCACATCCCCCATATCCTGGCGGAACAAATCAAAATCATCCCTGCTTTTATCATCACTCATGGGCGTTATGCGGCTCTGTGGTTGGTCGATAAATGATATAGTATAAAAATTATTGAAAACAGGGGATTGGCTAAAAGGTGCATATTTTATTAAGCAATGATGATGGCTATCTGGCGCCGGGTTTAAAAGTGCTGGCCGATAGTCTGGCAGAATATGTGCAGCTAACGGTGGTCGCGCCGGATCGCAATCGTAGCGCGGCCAGTAATTCTTTAACCCTGGAAACCCCGATTCGTGCTCGTCTGGCGGAAAACGGTTTTTACAAGGTGGATGGTACACCTACCGACTGTGTGCATCTGGGCCTCACCGGCCTGCTTGATGCAGAGCCGGATATGGTGATTTCCGGGCCGAATGCGGGGCCGAATATGGGGGATGATGTGCTTTATTCCGGCACAGTGGCGGCGGCCACCGAAGGGCGTTATCTGGGGCTGCCGGCGATTGCCCTGTCCATGTGTTCTTTTGAACCGGAGCATTATGAATCGGCTGCCAGAGCGGCGCAGCTGCTGATTGAGCAGCTAAAAAAACATCCTCTGGCCGAAGACAGTATATTAAATGTCAATATACCGGATCTGCCATGGGGTGAAATCAAAGGCTTTCAGGCTACCCGGCTGGGCGCTCGTCACCGCTCGGAAGGGGTTATTAAACAAACCGATCCACGGGGGGAGGCCATTTACTGGGTAGGGCCGCCGGGTGAGGAGCAGGATGCGGGTGAGGGGACGGATTTTTACGCCACCCGGCAGGGATTTATTTCAGTTACCCCTTTGCAGATCGATTTAACACGGTATGATAGCCTGCAAAATTTACATCAGTGGTTAGATACAATTTGAAACTCTCAGATCCCCGCGTGCAGGGTATAGGCATGACATCCCAGCGCACACGCGACCGTCTGGTTGATCGTTTGCGTGAAAAAGGTATTCGCAATGAGTCCGTACTGGCGGCCATTGCATCAACGCCCCGGCATTTATTTGTCGATGAGGCCTTAAGCTCCCGCTCCTATGAAGATGTGGCCCTGCCCATCGGCCATGGTCAGACCATCTCCCAGCCCTTTATTGTGGC
>JALTRC010000004.1 GCA_026998145.1 Gammaproteobacteria bacterium | reverse complement strand
GTTGCGCTAATACCAGTGGCACTAGTTTTATCATTAATCGCTACCACTAAATCATTCAGGTCTGACGTGGTTACATTGGCTGAAATACTCACCCCATTCATGGTAAATGATGTCACACCGCTCTGGCTTAAATTACTTAGCGTAGCTGTGGTACGACCTGTAGCCGTCACACCGGTAGTATCTGCTACCTGGTTAATTTGTGCCGCAATTGTCTTAGCACTGGAATCAGCAAGCACCGCCACATTTGCACTGGCTTCACCACTAATGGTTAAAGTTTGCGCAGCAACATTATTGCCTCCGCTTACATCAGCTGAACCATAAGAGACAAATGGAGCAGCCTGTCCTGTTGCTGTGGTATCGAGTAAGCCACCAGCAAGTTTAGTAATATTACTGCTAACCGTATAACCATCTGATACTGCTAAATCCACATTGGCAAGTTTAGTTGCACTATCAGTACCATCTTCCGTTAATGTCTGACCTTCAAATACGGCTGTTACATTAACATCAGTACCAGTAACTGCCTGTGCAGCCGTTGCCAAAGCAAAACCGGTTACATCAACACCATCACCAGAAGTGGTTGTGCCTGGGTCAACAATAATATCAAATGTCTGCGCATCGGAAACGGCCGTGATATCAACCTGTAATTCACTAGCCGCAGTATTGGTCGTATTGGCCAAACCGGTAATAGCAACACCTGTACCCGCTGAATCCAGGGCTGCTGTAAATGTGGTGCCATAGTTTGCATCTGCCTGTAATGCAGCCAATAAATTAGAAGCAGTCGTTGCATCATCACCAGTAACCTCGGTAAAGACAATATTACCTGCTGCACCGTTTGCTGCATCAGCACCGAGAGTCATAGTCACTGACCCACCTGCACCACCATCACCAAAGTTATTAATAAGAAGCTGTGCGCTTTCACTCACAATAAAGGTATCAATACTGATATCTTTTGCTCCGGTTGATGCTTCGCTGGTAATAACCACCTCACCTGCAGTCGATGTAGTTGTCGCTTTAAAACCGGTGTTGCTATTATTTGCATTAATCGCTGCTACAACCTGATCTTCCAGATTGGCATAGGTTGCCGTATCCCTTACAAAAGCAATCGTATCGGCCGTACCACCACCATTACCATCATTCAGATTAAAGGAAACAAAATCATTATTTTCAACCGTTGTTCCACTGACATTCAATGTTGCTGTATTGGTATTGGATACTGTTGCGGTTACACCTGTTAGGGCATCCAGTTTGGTTTGAATTTCAGCGCTGGTATCATCAGTAGCAGCAATACTGGCTGTAGTTGTATTACCGTCTATATCGGTTGCCGTTATCGTTTGAGTTGCTGTAGCTGAATTCGCACCTGCCTCTAAAGTATCGGCCAGTGCAGCAGCACTAAAGACCGTGCTAGCAATAACTGTATTACCACTATTGGTTGCATTAGAAATACCATTCGTGGCGTTATTCGTTGAAAGTTTACTGATACCTAATGTTTCCGCAGTCGCCCCCTGCACATTCACATTAATAGTCTGATTGGCTTCGGCACCAATCTGAAAGCTCTGTGCCGAGAATGAGCCATCAAGCAATTTCAGGCCGTTAAATGTCGTGGTATTGGAAATACGATCCAGCTCAGATACCAGCTGATTAACCTCAGATTGCAGGCTTAAACGATCCTGTGCTGAGTTAGTGGAGTTGGCAGACTGAATGGACAGCTCACGAATACGTTGCAGGATATTAGTGCTTTCACCTAATGCACCTTCAGCGGTTTGCGCCAGTGAAATACCGTCATTGGCATTTCGAACGGCCTGTGACAGGCCTTTAATCTGGGAAGTAAAACGATTGGCGATGGCCAGGCCGGCTGCGTCGTCTCGGGCACTGTTGATACGTAAACCAGAAGATAAACGTTGCAGGGAGGTTTGTAGCTCACCCTGGGAACGGTTCAGGTTCCGCTGTGCATTCAGTGATGAAAAGTTTGTGTTAATTACTTGAGCCATTGTATGTCTCCTGGTTCTTGTTTGCCGGTGGCTGTAGTCAGCCTGCCGTTGTGCGTTTAATTTGCTCTCAGTGAAGTTATCGGCGCTGGGGGGATTTACTTTAGATTTTTTTTGGTATATTTGTGTTTTTTATTCTGATAACACTTAAGTTGTTGTTATTTATATTCTTTTCTTTGGATTCGAGCTGATGTTTACTGGGGCAGTAAACATCAAAACCTCCCCCTTTGGAAAAGGGGGACCGAGGGGGATTAAAGGCAAAGCCAATCTCCCCCAACCCCTCTTTTACAAAGAGGGGAGTTAATGTTGAATGACCAGCACTTCCCAAAAACAAAAAAGGCCCTGCACAATGCAGAGCCTTTATACCTAATATACAGGTCTATAGGTTAAGCCGCATCCTCGGCTTTATCATGGCTGGAAAACACCAGCTCTCCCTCGCTATTCACATCCACTTCAATCACCTGACCCGCCATAAACTCACCCTTGAGTAATAACTGGGCCAGTGGATTCTCCAGCACCTGCTGAATCGTCCGCTTCAGTGGCCGTGCGCCATATACCGGATCAAATCCGGCTTCACCCAGCTTGTCCAGCGCGGCTTCCGTTAAGTGCAGATCCATATCCTGCTCCTGCAAACGATCCCGCAGGTAGGCAATCTGAATCGTGGTAATAGCACGAATCTGTTCCTGTCCCAGTGGCTTGAATACCACCGCCTCATCAATGCGGTTGATGAATTCCGGACGGAAATGCTGGGATACCACTTCCATTACCGCATCCTTCATGGCGCTGTAATCAGCGCTGCCCAGTTCCTGAATCCGTTGTGAACCCAGGTTGGAGGTCATAATAATAACCGTATTACGGAAATCCACCGTACGGCCCTGACCATCCGTCAGGCGGCCATCATCCAGTACCTGCAGAAGCACATTAAATACATCCGGATGGGCTTTTTCCACCTCATCCAGCAGCACCACCGAGTAGGGCTTGCGGCGCACCGCTTCGGTGAGGTAACCGCCTTCCTCGTATCCCACATAGCCAGGAGGCGCACCAATCAGCCGTGCCACTGAGTGTTTTTCCATAAACTCGGACATATCCACCCGCACCATGGCTTCTTCGGTATCAAACAGATAATCCGCCAGCGCCTTGGTGAGCTCGGTTTTACCCACACCGGTGGGGCCGAGGAACAGGAAGGAGCCATTGGGGCGATTAGGATCGGAGAGGCCGGCCCGTGAGCGACGAATCGCATTGGCCACCGCTTCTACCGCTTCATCCTGCCCAACCACACGCTGTTCCAGCTCCTGCTCCATGCGCAGCAGTTTCTCTTTTTCCCCTTCCATCATCTTGGATACGGGGATGCCAGTCCACTTGGATACCACCTCGGCAATTTCTTCCTCGGTCACCCGGTTACGCAGCAATGTCATTTCCTGCATTTCCGCCTGGGTGGCCATATCCAGATTCTTTTCCAGCTCTGGAATGCGGCCATATTGCAGCTCGGACATGCGGGTTAAATCATTGGCGCGACGGGCATTTTCCATTTCCAGACGAGCCTGCTCCAGCTGCTCTTTAATGGCAGTGGTGCCTTGCAGTGCGGCTTTTTCTGACATCCACACTTCTTCCAGCTCGCTATATTCGCGCTGCAGATTTTCAATTTCTTCTTCCAGGCGAGCCAGGCGATCCCTGGAGGCTTTATCGCTATCTTTACTCACCGCTTCACGCTCAATTTTTAACTGAATCAGGCGGCGCTCCAGTCGATCCAGGGCTTCCGGCTTGGAGTCGATTTCCATACGAATACGGCTGGCGGCTTCATCGATTAAATCAATGGCCTTATCGGGCAGCTGGCGATCCGTAATATAGCGATGGGATAAAGTCGCCGCAGAGACAATCGCCGGGTCGGTAATATCCACCCCGTGATGCACTTCGTAGCGCTCTTTCAGGCCACGTAAAATGGCAATGGTATCTTCCACCGATGGCTCATCCACCAGCACCTTCTGGAAACGCCGCTCCAGCGCTGCATCTTTTTCAATATACTGGCGATACTCGTCCAGAGTAGTGGCACCCACACAGTGCAGTTCACCTCTTGCCAGCGCTGGCTTTAACATATTGCCCGCATCCATGGCGCCTTCGCCCTTGCCGGCACCCACCATGGTATGCAGCTCATCAATAAACAGGATAATCTGACCTTCCTGTTTGGATAAGTCATTGAGCACAGCTTTCAGGCGCTCTTCAAATTCACCGCGGAATTTGGCACCGGCAATCAGCGAGCCCATGTCCAGGGACAGCAGGCGCTTGCCTTTTAAGCCTTCCGGCACCTCGCCGTTGACAATACGCTGGGCCAGACCTTCAATAATGGCGGTTTTACCAACCCCCGGCTCACCGATTAATACCGGATTATTTTTGGTACGGCGCTGCAATACCTGAATCGTGCGACGAATTTCCTCATCACGGCCAATCACCGGATCCAGCTTGCCCTGTTCAGCTCGCTCGGTTAAATCAACGGTATATTTTTCCAGCGCCTGACGCTGATCTTCTGCATTAGGGTCATCCACTTTCTGGCCACCGCGCACCTGTTCAATCGCCGCTTCCAGTTTGGCTTTATCAGCGCCAAACTCGCGCAGGATTTCACCAACGCGGCCCTTGTCTTCCACACAGGCCAGCATAAAAATTTCGCTGGACAGATACTGATCTTTGCGTTTTTGCGACAGCTTGTCGGCCACATTTAAAATGCGCCCCAGCTCATTGGATATATGCACCTCGCCGGCACTGCCTTCAACCGTGGGCAGGCGTTCCAGCTCTTCACCCAGGCGGGAGCGCAGGCCGTTGACGTTGACATCGGCAATCGATAATAAGTGGCGCACGCTGCCGCCGTCCTGATCCAGCAAGGCCAGTACCATGTGTACCGGCTCTATAAACTGATTATCACGACCTACAGCCAGGGACTGAGCTTCAGCCAGCGCCATCTGAAATTTGTTGGTTAATCGATCCATTCTCATGGTTTTTCTCTCGTTAAATTTGTATTAACTACTAAGTATGGATTAATCAGTGGAATTCAAGCGGTGAATTTGATATGCCTCAAACATGACTTCTGGCGCTACCGGTTTACCAAATAAATAACCCTGACCAATGTCGCAATGATTGTCTTTTAAAAACTGCCACTGCTGCTGGGTTTCGATGCCTTCGGCAACAACCTGTATATTAAGCTTGTGCGCCATGGCAATCACCGCCGCCGAAATTTCCATGTCCTCCTTGTCATTGGGAATATCATCAATAAAGGCCTTATCAATTTTCAGGGCGCTAATCGGCAGGCGTTTAAGATAATTGAGTGATGAATAGCCGGTGCCGAAATCATCAATGGAAATACCGATTCCCATCTCTTTAATCTGATCGAGCACGGTAATAGCCAGCTCGATATTTTCCATTAACATGGTTTCGGTAATTTCAATTTCCAGCTGCTGTGGATTAAAGCCGGTTTGCTCCAGGGTGTGCTGAATCATGGGCAGCAACTGGCTATCACGAAACTGCCGGGCCGATAAATTCACTGCCAGGCGCAGATGGCTGTCATTATGAAAACCCAGCTCAATCCATTTTTCACAGGCCATGCGAAACACCTGCTCACCCAGCTGTACCACCAGTCCGGTTTCTTCTGCAACGCCAATAAAACTGTCCGGCCCCAGCAAACCTTTCTGGGGATGCTGCCAGCGAATCAGGGATTCTGCGCCAATGATTTCACCTGTTTGAATATCCACCTGGGGCTGGAAATAAATTAAAATTTCACCTTCTTTAAGCGCCTTGCGTAACTGGTTTTCAACCATCAGTTGTTCAACCACTTTTTCATTCATATCATCGGTAAAAAACTGATAATTATTGCGGCCTTTTGATTTTGCCTGATACATGGCGAGATCGGCATTTTTTAATAATATATCCGCATCCAGGCTGTCATCCGGTGCCAGTGTGATGCCGATACTACAGGTGACAATAATTTCATGTTTCAGCAATTTTATCGGCTGTTCCAGGGTTCTTAAAATTTTACCGGCCACCAGTGAGGCGCCGGCCATGTCATCCACATCGGTTAATAAAATAACAAACTCATCGCCACCCATTCGGGCCACTGTATCCTGATGGCGCACACAGTTACGCAGGTTTTCCGCCACGCGCATTAATAAGGCATCGCCCACATCATGGCCAAGGGAATCATTGATGCGTTTGAACTGATCCAGATCCAGATACAACAGGGCTGCACGGTTATGATTACGTTGCACCATTTTCAGAACCTGTTCC
>JALTRC010000003.1 GCA_026998145.1 Gammaproteobacteria bacterium | reverse complement strand
GTCAGCATCGAAGCACGCCGTACCAATGGGGAAACCATCATGCTGGAAGTTAAACCCCTGGGCAGCGCAGAAATAAAAGCGGAGTGGCAGGTCTAATGGCACATTATGAACTGGATGCACGGCGCATGTTCTGCCCCATGCCGGTGATTCGCGCACAGGATAAAATTAAGGAACTGAAAACCGGCGACATACTGGAAGTGGTTTCAACGGATCCGGGTGCACTCAATGATATTCCGGCCTGGTGTCGCATCAATGGCCACAGGGTTCTGGATACCTGGACGCAGGATGATGATGTGTTTGTCAAAATTGAAGTGAGCGGAAATTAAATTTAGCGCAAAAACCCAATGTTTAATTTGTTATCGATGCGGCATAAACCGCACCAATAACAGGCGCCATTAAAAACTTTGTTTGATCCAGTAAACAAAACCCGGCAGATCAGTAATACTGATATAAAAATACAGATCACCGCCGGCAAAATCATTATTAAATGAACGCTTACCCAAAGTAAAACGTAATTTATCGGTTAATGATAAATAAGCGGCCGCGCCTGTTACCTGTTTTTCAAAACCGGCAAAATCATCATAAGTGCGTGATACGGTTGGCCCAATGCCTGCCATTATCATAGAGCTGAAATTTTTTGACACAGTTAAATCCAGCTGGGCAAACCAGATGCGATCCGTATCGGTTCGCTGTGATGAAAAAGGCGAGTATTTTAACCGTAAGTCCACACGTCTGGATTCAGAAATACGATAACGGGACTCCCATGAAAGGTTCATACCCGTCCCCCCTATGCCCGCCGAAATCTCATAAGGAATGATTCGGTAATAAGGATTGAGCGCCGTTGACTGATTCCATTCAAATTTCTTTTTATCAGCCAGCGCCGACTCAATGCCAAATGAAGTCATGCCCAACAGCCCCTGAAAAGAGGAATCCGGATCATGCTTTTCCAGATCAAATAAACGCATACTGATTCGAGAGGCCACCGGATAAAACCAGCTACCCGAGGACTTATATTTATTTTCCAGAATGCGTTTTAATTCTTCACTGGCCTGCTCACGATCATAGTCATCGGCAATCGCCATAATAAATTTTCGCAGCTCTGGCTCTTCCCCGTCATCAGAGCGCAAAGCCGACATTTTTTCTGCCACAATAATGCCATTACTTTTGTTCTCAGCGGGCGACATTTCCCATGCCCATTGCCAGCTGGTTTCCGGCTGTGCTTTATTATGCTCACCATTAGCCAGAATACGGAAAATATCTTTTGCCTGTGGGTCCTTTTCGATTTCAAGCAATTGATAAACCCTGTGACCGGTATTGCCTAAACACAGTGAATATAAATCCTTCTGGTGCTTATAGGGTTTGCAGTAATACCGCGCCAGATCATGCACCGCATCATAAACGCCCGCATAATAATCATACTGGCGAAAACCATCATCTAAAAACGCACCGAAATGTCCCAGATACATACCGGTAATGGCGGGATAGCGTGAACTTAACAGGATTTTTCTGGGCCTGTCTTTTTCCCAGTCACCACTGCGCAATACACTATAGAGTTCATAGCTTTCTGCGGTAGCAATAGCGCCGCCAAAAAAACTCAGCTGATTTTTTAAACCATAGGCCTGGTTTTTATCTGTTTGATTGCGCTTTTCCGTGCGACTGTTTTTTTCGGTTTTAGCCAGCCGGCGACTGCTCGGGTCCAGATAAATATAATTGTAAACCTGCCGATGCTGGTCATCATCAGAGGCGAGTAATTTCGCCAGCCCCAACGGCACATTATCAAACACCCCACCATCCACAAAATCACTGTTCATAAAGCTGCTATCAGGGGAGCATAAAGGGCTGGGGTTCAGCTGTGATTTATCTTCCACATATGCATTATCCAGACAGTAATCCAGATTCACCCGCCCAAAGGCCACCGGAAATGCACTGCTGGCCAGCACCGCCTTAATGACATT
>JALTRC010000002.1 GCA_026998145.1 Gammaproteobacteria bacterium | reverse complement strand
TGGCAGATAATCCATGCGCAGGGAAATAATCCGCAGGGTACCGGGCAGTAGCTCTTCAGGCCGGTAGCGCAGGCTGCCATGGCGCGCCATATAATCCATCTCACCATGATAATTTTTCTCCAGCCATTGTAGAAAACCGGGAGTATAAGCGGATAAATCTGTATCGCAGATACCCGCCTGTTGAAAACCCAGCTCGGCGGCAAAGTCGGTGATTTTTTCAGCCAGTTGGTTTAGTTGCGCGGCAGAGAGTGCATTCATAGGGTGAAATGATCGGGAGAGAAAAGATAAATTTGTTACAATACCCATCTTATCCTGTCTGGTTGTAATGCACCACCAGGCCCACCCACAGTTATTGGTATCGATTGCATGAAAGTCAAAACCCGCTTCGCCCCCAGCCCCACCGGATACTTACATATAGGCGGCGCTCGTACTGCCCTGTTTTCATGGTTGTATGCACGCAAACATCAGGGCGAATTTGTATTGCGGATAGAAGATACCGACCGTGAACGCTCCACTCAGGAAGCGGTAGATGCCATTCTGGAAGGCATGAGCTGGCTGGGGCTGGATCATGATGAAGGCCCCATTTACCAGACCGATCGCTACGATCGCTACCAGCAGGTAATTCAGCAATTACTGGATCAGGGAGATGCCTATTACTGTAATTGCTCCCGTGAGCGGCTGGATAAAATGCGTGAAGAACAAATGGCTAACAAGCAAAAGCCTAAATATGATGGCTGTTGCCGGGGTAAGAACCTGTCCGCCTGCGAAGACACGGTAGTACGGTTTAAAAATCCCCAGGACGGTGTGGTGGAAATCAATGACCATGTGCGGGGCAAGGTCACCATTAGCAATCAGGAGCTGGATGATTTAATTATTCAGCGCAGCGATGGCAATCCCACCTACAACCTCACCGTGGTGGTGGATGACTGGGATATGCAGATCACCCATGTGATTCGTGGCGACGATCATCTCAATAATACGCCGCGGCAGATTAATATCCTTAAGGCGCTCAATGCTCATATTCCCGAGTATGCCCATGTGCCCATGATTAATGGCAGTGATGGAAAAAAACTATCCAAACGCCGGGATGCGGTGAGCGTAATGCAGTATCGTGAAGACGGTTATTTAAAAGAGGCCGTCATAAATTATCTGGTACGCCTCGGCTGGTCTCACGGAGATCAGGAAGTTTTTAGTCTGGAAGAAATGATTGAGAAGTTTGATATCGATGATATTAACAAGTCATCATCCAGCCTCAATATCGAAAAACTGCAATGGCTCAATCAGCACTATATGAAGCAGATGAGCCCGGAAAAGCTGGCTGAAGAGCTGCAATATTATATTGATAAGGCAGGCCTGGATATTTCAAACGGCCCGGATATTGTTGCGGTTATGAAAGTGTATCAGGAGCGCTGTTCTACACTGGTGGAGCTGGTCGAGGATATTCGTTACCTCTATGAAAACATCGCGGAATACAACCCCAAACAGGCCAAAAAGCAGTTTAAGGGTGATGCCATTAATGTGTTGCGCAGCTTAAAAGAAGCCTATGAAAATCTAAATTCATGGAATGCCGCTGCGATTCATCAGGTGGTGGAAGATACAGTTGAAAAGCTGGGCGTAGGCTTTGGCAAGGTAGGCCAGCCGCTACGGCTGGCCATAACCGGCCATGGCAAATCACCAGGTATTGATATTACCCTGGAGCTACTGGGCAAAGAGAAGACACTGGAGCGAATCGAAAAAGCAATCACCCATATTGAAAACACCTAAATCCCCCCCCAACGGCGGTAAAACCACCAACAAAACTAACCGTAGGGTGGAACAAGCACAGCGGTTCCACCAGAACCTCTGTATAAGCGAGTCATTATGATCTTAGGGATTTTATAGAAACGCGCTTGATTGCAGCTTTACAGATACATAAAAAGCCCGTAAAATCAAAAGGTTATTTGCCTCTTTATGTGTTAT
>JALTRC010000001.1 GCA_026998145.1 Gammaproteobacteria bacterium | reverse complement strand
GGGCCGAAGTGCAGCGCTTTAATAGCCGCAGTCAGGACAACCTGGTTATTACGACCCTCTCAATCGGTGATATTTTTGGTAACGCGGCGCAAATATCTGGAAAGAATGTGGATGAAACCATCGTCATGCTGGAAGACTGTGAACTGATGGTGCTGGGCAAAGAAGATTACGAAGAGCTCATCAGCCGCCCCCTCATTAAAACCCTGCAACCCCAGGTAGCCAAAACCATGCTGGATAATGGTTATCAATTACTGGACGTACGTTTTGCCGAAGAATATGCAGAACAGCATATCCCCGGTAGCCTGCTGATTCCTCTGGAAGAACTTGCTCAAAGCCTGGGTAAATTAAACAGGAAGCAACCCTATATCATTTACTGTCATTCCGGCCCCCGCAGCGCCGTGGCTGCCCTGCTGTTATCTGAACAGGGTTTTGAAGCCATGCCCATGGAAGGGGGTATTCGAGACTGGCCCTATGAAATCGAGCATCCTTCAGGCAGCCCGAATGTAGTGGTTACCTCGAACAAATTCCACTAGATATTGTAGGTTTCATCACATCACCGGATGAATGGCATGGATTTTAGCGGTAAATCCCACTACACTGAAAAACCAGTCGAGGGAGTTCATTATTACGGCTGGGCTCTATTTTTACCCCTAAAAATACGAGGTTGTTATGGCAACAGACTACACTGAAAAACGTAATTTTTTCCGCATGAACATGGACTGCACCATGCAATACACGGTTAATGGTGACAATGTTCAGAAAAGTGGTATCGTCAATAATCTCAGTGGCGACGGCATCTCATTCGTATCCGATCAGGAAGTATCACCGGGTACTCAGGTTCAGGTATTAATTACACCGGATAACACCGTAACACCGCCACTGGATGTGACGGTTGAAGTGATTCGTTGTGATGCAGGCTCTGCTGAAAATCAGTATGAAGTAGCTGCCGTTATTGTAAGACGCTAAGGCGTTTCAAAGGCTTCCGACATCACCAGCTTCTGGAGCAGGTGATGTCTTTTACTCCCTGAATATGCCATTTATTTACGCCGCTTTACCAGCCTAAAATTACCCCTTCCAGCAATTCATTCTGACCATCAAAATCAGCTTTTCTGGCCTTCTCGAATGATTTAACTTTTTTACCGCCAAAGCGTTTTAAAATTCCCTTAACAACCTGCAAACCTTCACCTTCTGTTAGAGACTGTATAATTTTATCCCGGCCAGCTTTATTGATTTTTGTACTTGCGGTTAAAACCTGATTTGGAATGGATTTACTGGCATAAATAATCTTAAATAAATCACGTTGATCCGCGCTTAATCTTTTATTAAAAAAATCAGCACGCACAACAGCCGCGACACATTCATTATTAGAAAGCGCCTTAAAAACAGCCTTCATCCCGCCTTTAATACTTTTTAAACGTGGCTCTCGCGTAGGGCTACTTAACACATCAAGCAGTACCAGAGCAGTTAGATTCGGTGGCGGTATCACACACACCATTTTATGCACAAGGTCTTCAGGCTTTTGAATGTCCTTGTGAGTTTTGCGGGTAATAAAGTAAAAATCCAGTGTTCCCGGCAGCTTAACCAGTGGCATATGGGATAAGTGAGCCATCCGCCAGGACGCAAAATGCGGGCCATCGAAAACAATATCATAAGTATTGCGGCGCATATCACGCTGATAACGTAACCAGCCGCGGGGATACTGATACACGACTTCTTCACCCAGTAATTGACTTAAATAGGATGCTAAAGGCCCATATAATTTCTGCGCCTGTTGTTCGCTTTCTCTGGGGGGAGCGGTGAGAATCAGTTTGGCATTGAGCTGTTGAGAAAAAAGCGTGGCCAGCAGCAACAATAACGCAGGCCTGAGTGAAAATATTTTCATCTGTTCTCCTTAATAAAACTCGACAAACCCTGGTCGAGCCTACTTATATAGGAGTTATTATTTATTCAGTCAATTGAT